>JAGNNA010000021.1 GCA_017990895.1 Reyranella sp. | reverse complement strand
ACGATGAACTCCGTGGGATAGGCATCGGCGCAGAAGGCATAGTCGCGCTCGAAATCACCCATGACGCAGTTGTGCGTATGGATGTGCGCGCCGGGGGCGAGATCCTCGGCCGCGAACCCGATGATCTGATTGTACTTGCGCAACGGCTCGCCCGCTTTCACCGCCCTCGTCAGAATCTTGTGGCCGGGTGGCACGCGCGTCACCGCCGCGACCTCCCCCTCGATCCTGGTGCCGGGCAGGATGTCCATGCGGGCCACGACGACATTGTCGGCAGGATGCAGTCGGATGGTGAGCGGGGCCGTCATCTGTGTCTCCTCAGGGGTCGTCGCGCTTATGGCGACATTCCTGAAGGGACCTTAGTACGGCACGGACCCACAGCAAACGGGGCGCCGAAGCGCCCCGCCCAAAAGTGCCCTGGGGAGTTCGACCACGGATCAGCCCCAGCCCGGGCTCCAGCCCGGCCCCCAGGCCGGGACCGGCCGCTCGTTCATCCAGCGGCCATCCACCCAGACCTGACGACCGTGATGCCAGGTCCAGTAGCCCGGTACCCAGACGCGCTGGACGGGCGGCGCGTAGTAGCGCTGGGGCTGTGGCGTGCCGATCCAGACGCCGAACGCCTGGGCCGCTGCCGGGGTGACGGCCGCGGATGCGATCGTCGCCGTCGTGAAAGTGGCGGCGGCGGCGAGCGCGGTGAGAGCGAAACGCTTCATCATCATCGTCTGCCTCCGTTCTATGCGGCGAGAACCGCCGCGTACTCCCCAGATACGCATTGACGAGCCCGAACGCAGGTGTCTCATGTATGGAATTAGCGCACGAATTCCGCCGCTTTTCCGCCGTTCTCAGGTTCCCCCGACAAGCAGAATAATCACCCCGCCGACGCTGACGAGAATGCCCAGCAGGCCGATCGCATGAAGCTGTTCCCCGCGCAGGAAGATCCAGCTCATGACCACGCCCATCAGCGGGAAGAGCGCCACCAGCGGCGCAACGACGGTGATGGAGCCGAGGCCGAGCGCCGCATAGAGAAGAAAGGTGGCTGTGCCGTTGGCGAAGCCGACGGCGAGAAACCAGAGAACCCCACTGCGGATTGCCGGTCCTTCCCTCAAGGCGCGGCGACCGACCAGAGACACGATCACGACCGTGGAAAGCGCATAGCCGATGGCGGCAGCGGCCAGCGGCTCAGGCCAGAGCGCGAGCCCGGTCTTTATCGCCGGCTGGATGGCGCCTCGAACCAGAGCGGCCGCAAGCGGCAGGCCGAGTACCCAGACGGACCAGCGACGGCCGCCGGTGCCGCCGCGCAGCGCCAGCAAAGCGACACCGCCGACGACCATCGCCAAGCCAGCCAGCTGCAGCAGCCCGAGATGTTCGCCCAGGAACAGCACCGCGCCAAGCACGGCAAAGATCGGCGTCACATTGCCCACGGCTCCAGCCACCGCCGGCCCGAGCCGCTCGTTCGAGCGCACCGCAAGAATGGAGACGACGACGGGAAAAATGCAACCGACCGCGGCGAAGATCAGCGCGGCGTCCAGGTTGAAGCTGCGCCAGTCCACGAACAGGATCGCGGCCATCCACGCCACGACCAGCGCGCCGCCGATCGAATAGAGCGGCGAACGCCAGGACGGCATCGTCCGCAAGCCAAACTGAGTCAGAATGAGTGCCAAGGCGAAGCAGAATGCCGCACCCAGGGCGAGGATGGCCGCGCCGCTCATCGTCTGCTATGTCCGCGCGCTTCGAGGGACGATGAGGATAATATGGACACGCTCACCTACTGGAACGGCACTTGGCACGAGGGCAACCCGGCGATCCTGGGCCCGCGCGACCACGCCTTCTGGCTGGGCTCCATGGTATTCGACGGTGGGCGGGCGTTCGAGGGCTGCGGCCCCGACCTCGACCTCCATGCGGAACGCGTCGTGCGTTCGGCCCGCGCCATCGGCCTGAACCCGACCCAGACGCCGGAAGAGATCCTGAAGCTAATGCACGAGAGCGTGCGGCGCTTTGGCTCCAAGGCCGAACTCTATGTCCGCCCGATGTTCTGGGCCGGCAAGGGCGGCGCTGGTCCCATTTCGGTCGATCCCGATTCCGCGCAATTCCTGCTTTGCACCTATGTCTCGCCGATGCGCGCGGGCACGCCGCTGACCCTGGGCCTGTGCCGCAGCATCCGCCGACCGGCGCCCGAGACGGCGCCGACCGATGCCAAGGCGAGCTGCCTCTATCCCAATTCCTCGCGCGGCGTGGCCGAGATGCTGAAGCGGGGCTTCAACAACGGCGTGGTGCTCGACCCGCTCGGCAACGTTGCCGAGACCTGCAGCTCCAACCTCTTCATCGCGCGCAATGGCGTGGTCGCGACCCCCGTACCGAACGGAAGCTTCCTGGCCGGCATCACGCGCCTGAGGACGATCAGGCTCCTGCGGTCAGCCGGCATCACGGTCGAGGAACGCACGATCCGTCCGGCAGAACTCGAGGAAGCCGACGAGATGTTCACCACGGGCAATGCCGGCAAGGTGCAACCGGTCAGCCGTTACGAGGACCGCGATCTGCAGCCCGGCCCGATCGCCGCGCGAGCGCACGATCTCTACATGGCCTTCGCCCGTACCCAGCGGATCATCTGAGGCACGGCGCCCGCCGCGATGCTTGCAGGCCGGGCGCGAATCGATACTGTCCGGGGATGACCACAGCCGAGCGCGACACGGGCTTTCTTGCCGGGGGCGGCGAGATGGGTGCGCTCATGCGGGCCCATGACTGGACGGCGACACCGCTCGGAGATCCCGCCGCATGGTCGCAGTCGCTTCGGACGGCCGTCCGGCTGCTTCTGAACTGCGGCCACCCGATGTACATCTGGTGGGGTCTGGAACTCGTCTGCTTATACAACGACGCCTATCGGCGTTCGATCGGCCCGGAACGCCATCCATCGTCGCTCGGCCAGCCCGGCCGCGCCGTTTGGGAAGAGATCTGGCCCATCATCGGGCCGCAGATCGAGCAGGTGATGTCGGGTCGGGGCGCCACCTGGCATGAAAACCACCTCGTCCCGATCACCCGCAACGGCCGCCGCGAGGACGTCTACTGGACCTACAGCTACAGTCCGATCGATGATGCAGATGCCCCGCACGGCGTGGGCGGCGTGCTGGTGGTCTGCAGCGAAACCACGGAGAAGGTACTTACCGAGCAGCGGCTGATCGCCGAGATCGAGCGCCAACGCCGCATGTTTCAGAAGGCGCCCGGCTTCATCGCCGTCCTGAGCGGTCCCAACCACGTCTACGAGTATGTGAACGAAGCCTACCTCGCCATCGCCGGCCAGCGTGACTTCATCGGCCGCAGCGTGCGCGAGGCGCTTCCCGAACTCGAAGGCCAGGGCTTCTACGAGTTGCTCGACCGGGTGCTCAGCACCGGCGAGCGCTTTATCGCCCGCGCCATGCCGGTTCGTCTCGGCACCGAAGCCAGCACGCGCTTCATCGACTTCGTCTATGAACCGATGCGCGACGAGGCCGGCAATGTCTACGGCATCTTCGTCGGCGGGCATGACATCACGGCTCACAAGGAGGCCGAGCGGCAGTCCCTGCTGAACGAGGAGTCGCTCCGACTGACCACCGAGGCGGCGGAGATCGGCATCTGGGACGTCGATTTCGTCACCGACACGCTGACCTGGTCGCCGCGCACCAAGGCCATGTTCGGATTCTCGCCTGATGCCGTCTGCACGCTGGATGACTTCTATGCCGGGCTCCATCCCGAAGACCGCGATGCCACCACCCGGGCCTTCGGCGCAGCGCTCGATCCGGCGGTCCGCGCGACCTACGACGTACAATACCGGACGATCGGCCATGACGACGGCGTGGTGCGCTGGATCGCGGCCAAGGGCAAGGGCTTGTTCGACGCGGACGGCAGGTGTTACCGCGCGGTCGGCACCGCCATCGACATCAGCGCGCGCAAGCTCGCCGAGGCGCGCCACGCCTTCATGCTCGAACTCAGCGACGCGCTGCGCGGCAACGACACCGACAAGGCGCTGAACGAAGCCTGCGCCCTCATGGGCCGCTTCTTCGGCGTCAGCCGCGTGGGCTATGGCCATCTCGATCCGGTCGAGGACGTGTTCGACTATTCGGTGTGCTGGACCGACGACCGCGCCCAGCCGCTGCTCGGTCGTATCCCGGCCCATGCCTTCGGGGTCAAGATCGTGGCTAGGCTCGGCGCCGGCCAGACCGTCGTGGTGGACGACCTGCAGACCGATCCGCTCAGCGACGAGGAAGAAACCCGGGCCACGGCTCGGGCGGTCGACACACGCGCCATCCTGGTCGTGCCCTTCTTGCGCGCCGGGCGCCTGCGCACGATCGTCTATCTGAACGACCGGCCGGTCCGCCGGTGGCAACCCGACGAGGTCGCCTTCATGGAAGAGGTGGCCGAGCGGACGCGCCAGGTGATCGAGCGCGACGAGGCCGAATCGGCGTTGCGCGCCCTCAACGCCACGCTCGAGGCGCGGGTCGAGGCCCGGACCGCCGAACTGCGAGCGACAGAGGATGCGCTGCGCCAGGCCCAGAAGATGGAGGCGATCGGCCAGCTTACCGGCGGCATCGCCCACGATTTCAACAACCTCCTGCAGGGCATCACCGGCAGCCTCGACCTGGTGCAGCGGCGCATCGGTCAAGGCCGGCTGGGCGACCTCGACCGGTTCATCACGGGCGCGATGACCTCCGCCAATCGGGCCGCCGCTCTCACCCATCGGCTACTGGCCTTCGCCCGCCGGCAGCCACTGGATCCCCGCCCCGTGCAGGTCAATCCGCTGGTCGGCTCGATGCAAGAACTGCTGCGGCGGACACTGGGCGAGAGGGTCGAACTCGAGCTGCGGTTGGCCGGCGGCCTCTGGTTGACGCGTTGCGACTCCAACCAGCTGGAATCCGCGATTCTGAACCTCGCCATCAACGCCCGGGATGCCATGCCCGAAGGGGGCCAACTCACCATCGAGACACTCAACCACGAGGTAGACGAGGCGAGTGCTGCCGCGCACGCCGACAGGGTGGTGGGGGACTATGTCTGCATCTCGGTCGCCGACAGCGGCACCGGCATGGATGCCGAAACCGTCGCCCGCGCCTTCGAGCCGTTCTTCACGACCAAGCCGATCGGCCAGGGTACCGGTCTCGGCCTGTCGATGATCTATGGGTTCGCGCGCCAGTCCGAAGGCTATGTCGAAATCGAAAGCGCTCCCGGCCACGGTACGACGGTTCGTCTCTGCCTGCCGCGCTTCGAGGGAGAATCCGACGACGAGGCCGCCGCGGACTGTGGCGGAGCCGCCCCGGCCGAGGACGGCGAGACCGTCCTGGTCATCGAGGACGAGCCGGTGGTCCGCAACCTCGTGGTCGAAGTCCTGGCCGACCTCGGATACCGGGTCATCGAGGCCGTCGACGGTCCGCAGGGACTGGAGATCGTGCAATCGGCGCAGCGCATCGACCTCCTGATCACCGACGTCGGCCTGCCCGGACTGAACGGCCGGCAGGTCGCCGACGCCGCCCGCGCGCGGCGACCGGAGTTGAAGGTGCTGTTCATGACAGGCTATGCCGAGAACACAGCGCTTGTAGCCGGCTCGCTCGATGCACGGATGGCGGTCATCGCCAAGCCGTTCGTCATGGAGACGCTGGCGACGCGGGTGCGCGAAATAATCGAAGCTAGGTAGAGCCGGACGGCGGCATAGGCAGGCAATACGCGACCAATGAAGAGAATGGACCAGTCTCCGATGCCCTCCACCGAACTTCCCCTCGCGCGATTCCTGGCGCACTGCCACGCGGATTTCTCGAAGGATGATAGCGGCGAGGTCGCCTCCTACATTCCCGAACTGGCACTTGCCGATCCGAATCATTTCGGCATTGCCGCCACGACGGTCGACGGGTTCGTCTACGAAGTCGGCGACAGCACCGTCGAATTCACCATCCAGTCCATCTCGAAGGCCTTCGTATTCGCGCTCGCCCTCGATGAGCTCGGCGCCGAAAGGGTCGAAGCTGTCGTGGGCGTCGAGCCGAGCGGCGATACGTTCAACTCCATCCGCCTGCGCGCGGACAATCGGCCCTTCAACCCGATGGTCAATGCAGGCGCGATCGCTTGCATCGGGCTGATCTGCGAAGGCGACGCCGACGGCGCCTTCGAGCACGTGCGAACCACGCTCGCCCGCTTTGCAGGACGCGGCCGGCTGGAGGTGGACGAACCCACGTTCCGGTCGGAACGCGAAAGCGGCGACCGCAACCGGGCGATCGCCTATCTGCTACGCAACCACGGCGTCCTGCAGGGCGACGTCGACAAGGTGCTCGACGTCTACTTCCGCCAATGCTCGCTTCGCATTTCCGCACGGGACCTGTCCGTCATGGCGGCGACCCTCGCCAACAAGGGCCGTAATCCATTGACCGGCGACCAGGTCGCCTCCTCCTACGCCGTGGCCCGCACGCTCTCCGTGATGACCAGCTCGGGCATGTACGATTCGGCGGGAAGCTGGGTCTATCGGGTCGGCATTCCCGCCAAGAGCGGCGTCGGTGGCGGCATCGTTGCCGCCCTTCCCTCGCAACTCGGCCTCGGCACCTACTCGCCGCGCATCGACGACCAGGGGAACAGTGTCCGCGGCCTGCGCACCTGCGAGGCGCTGTCCACGCATTTCGGCCTGCATATGCTCAACCGGGTCGGCGACGTGCAGAGCTGCATTGCCGCCGGCTACGACGTCGGCAGCGTCTCGTCACGCCGCACCCGCCCCGCGCGCGAGCAGGCCATCCTCGAGGCGCATCATGCGGAATGCGCCATCCTCGAACTCACCGGTGCGCTGAGCTTTGCCAACATGGAGTATGTATCGCGGCGCGTCAGGAGCCTTCGCCGCGACCTCAAGCACCTCATTCTCGACTTCCGGCGCGTACCCTCGGTCAGCGATGCGGCGCTGAGATTGCTGGCCGATATATTCGACGATCTCACGCAGGGCCGCATCGAAATGGTGTTCAGCGGGATCCCCAAGGGAACTCCGGCCGAACAATCCCTTCGCAGCTGGCTGGCCGACCGGCCGGGCGTGCGCATCATCGGGCTGCTGGACGAAGCCATCGAATGGGCCGAGGACCGTATCATCCAGAGCCAGGACGGGGATCTCTATCGCGGCCAGCCGGTCGATATCGCCGAGCAGGAGCTGCTGGCTGGCCTGGACGCGGAAGAACTTGCCGCCCTGACGAGCTCGATGGTTCGGCGCGAATACCGCCTTGGTGATCGTCTGATCTCGGCCGGAGACACGGCATCATCGCTGATGTTCGTCTCGAGCGGCGTCGTGAGCGTCCGCCTCCACAGCGGCGTCCGGCTCGCCACCCTGTCCGCCGGCATGGCGGTGGGCGAGATGGCGCTGCTCGAGACAAGCCGGTCGGCCGATGTCTGGGCGGACACCCATGTCGCCTGCCTCGAATTGTCCCTCGACGCCTTCAGCGGCTTCCGCGAACGCTATCCGCATGCCGGTGAGAAGATCATGGCCAACCTCGCCCGCCTCCTCGCCAAGCGCCTGATCGTCGCCAACCACAAGATCGAGGTGCTGGCGTCCTATTGAGGCTCGAGTGCCGCCGCTTCCGCCCGGATCCGGATCCACATCACCGCCGCATTGAGCAGCGTGAATACGAGTCCATACCACACGAGCCCGAAAGCGAGCGGCAGGACGAGGAGTTCACCGGCCACCACCCAGTAGTTGGGATGGGACAGGAAACGGTAGGGTCCGCGTCGCACCAACGGCGCCCCGCGCAGCACGATGATCCGCGTCGTCCAGCGCCCGTCCAGCGAGGCGATCACCCAGACGCGGCCGAGCTGCAGGAGGAGGAAGACCGCGAGCCAGAGCAGGTCGACGTCCTGCGCCGGCGGCGCGCGCTGCACCGCGAGATACCATAGACCGACGAGCCAGGCGGCATGCAGTGCCACGATCAGCGGATAGTGTGCCGCGCCCACTTCATAGCCGCCCAGCGCGAGCAGCCGCCGGGTATTGCGCCGGGCCAGCACCAGTTCGCCCAGGCGCTGGGCCGTCACGAGACCCAGGATCAGTGCAGTCCAGCCCATCGCGGCAACCTCAGGCGGCGCGGGCGAGCGACAGCACGCTGCAGGTGAAGCCCGGCCCCAGGGCCGTCATCACCGTGCGCCGCGGCAGGCCTGCGGCCACCAGCTTTTCGAGGACGAACAGCACCGTTGGCGCCGACATGTTGCCGTACTGGCGAAGCACCTCCCGCTCATGGTCGAGCGTGCCTTGCACGAGACGCAACGTCGCCTCCAGGGCCGTGATCACCTTGGCGCCGCCGGGATGGCAGGCGAAGCGATCGACGGAGGCGTGCGCCACGCCGATGCGCGACAGGATGTTTTCCACCGCACGACCAACCTCCTGCTCGGCAAAGGGTGGGATCGAGCGATCGAAGATGACGCCCAGTCCCGTCGGGTCGACTTTCCAGCCCATGATGTCGAGCGTGTCCGGCCACAAATGCTCGCCCGCGCCTTCGATCCGGGCGAGACCTTCCTCGCCCGAACCGGCTCGAACGATGCAGGCGGCCGCGCCGTCACCGAACAGGGCGGTCGCCACCATGTTCGCGGCCGTGAGCTGGTCCATGCGGAAGGCTGCGGTACAGATCTCTATGGCAACCATCAGCACCGTTGAGCCCGGCCGCGCTGCCGCCAATCGGCTGGCGATCGCCAGGCCCGAGACTCCGCCGGCGCAGCCGAGGCCGAACACCGGGACCCGTTCGACATCGGCGCGAAAGCCCATGCGCCCGGCGACTCGCGCTTCCAGGCTGGGCGTCGCGACACCGGTCGAGGAGATGGTGACGATCGTATCGACCTCGGAGGCTGGAACCCCCGCGGCGGCAAGCGCCCGCGTCGCGGCCTCGACGAACAGCTCCTGAGCGCCGTCCAGATAGGCCGCGTTGCGCTCGGGCCATCCCAGCGAGGCGAAATACCAGTCGAGCGGCTTCACCGTATATCGCTGCTCGATGCCGGAGGTGGTGAACACCGGCGCCATCCTCTCGAAGGCGGCATAGCGATGGGCAAAGATGCCACGTGCCGCCTCCGCCGCATCGGTCTGCAGCAGCCGGTGGGGAGGCAAAGCGTGGGCGACGGACAGCAGGGCGCTCGCAGGGGACATGGGGTGATCCTTCCGACGCCATAACCAACCCGCGGCGCGCAAGGTTCAAGTCACGTTTTCCTGACGCCCGGGTGGCGTCGCCCGGTCGCGAGCGCAGAAATGCGGCAAAGGAAGTTGCCGGGCGAATTATTCGTCGGCATAACCCGGCCGTCTGTTCGGGGGCTGACCATGTCCGCGCGGGAGCCGATCATCCCGCGCGATCAGAGGGGGAGAGACTGATGCAAGCAAATCGCCGTTCGACCTTGAAGTTGCTGGGAGGCGCTGCGCTCTCGACCGCCGCACTGCCGCTCCTGCCGTTTTCTGCAATGGCCCAGGAAGACCTTTACATTCCGTCGACCTACCAGAACTTCAAGCGCGGCACGATCCACAGCATCGACGAGAAGACCCGCGGTTTCGTCATCGTCTGGCAGGATCTCGGCCGTGTGAAGATGAAGGCGGCCGACCTCGTCACCAACTACGGCGCGCTGCGCGTCGGCCAGATCGTCGACGTGCAGTGGTACGACTATGTCGACTTCCTGATCGCGCCGACCACGCCCGCCGTGACGGCGCGCGCCAAGGCGATGATGGATCAGGGCGCCCGCATCGAGGGCATTCCCGGTGCGCGCGAACGCATCCGCCTGTGGTCGATGGCCGGCATGTGCACCAAGGTCGATCTCGCGACCAACACGGTCTTCCTGATCAACGCCTCGGGCGGCGAACCCGACAAGCCCTCGCCCGACAGCGGCGAAGTCATCCAGATGCCGCAGATCGTCACCGAGGCGGGCAAGGCCGCGCTCAAGACCATCAAGCCGGGCACGCAGATCACCACGGTGTTCAGCGTGCAGACCGCGCTCAAGGTCACGATCATTCGCTGAGCATTCCTGCATATCTCGGCGTCAACGCCGGGACCGCGAGGTTCCGGCGTTTTCGTGTGCGCGTTTCCCTGCTGCCACCGGAGTGCTAGCAATCGGGAGCAATACTTGCAGGAAAACGCCATGGCCGCCTCATACGATCTGATCGTGCGCAACGGAACGGTGATCGACGGAACAGGAGTCGAACCGCGCGAAGCCGATGTCGCAGTCCAGGACGGCCGCATCGCCGCCATCGGCCGCATAGACGGCGGCGGTCGCGGGGAGATCGACGCCAGGGGCCTCGCGGTGACCCCGGGCTTCGTCGACATCCACACCCACTATGACGGCCAGGTCACCTGGGACGATCGTTTTTCGCCCTCCTCGGGCCACGGCGTGACGACGGTGCTGATGGGCAATTGCGGCGTGGGTTTCGCGCCCTGCCGCCCCGAGGATCGCGACGCGCTGATGAACGTGATGGAGGGCGTCGAGGACATTCCCGAGCTGGTGATGCGCGAGGGCGTGCCCTGGAACTGGCAGAGCTTTCCCGACTATCTCGACGCCCTGTCGAGGCGACAGTGTGACATCGATTTCGCCACACAGGTGCCGCACGCGCCGTTGCGCGTCTTCGTGATGGGCCGGCGGGGCGTCGACCGCGAGCCGGCCAATGCGTCCGATATGGCAGAGATGGCGAAGCTCGTTCAGGAAGGACTGGACGCCGGCGCGCTAGGCTTTTCGACCTCACGTTCGCTGTTCCATCGCACGCCCGACGGCGCCCTGACACCGACCATCACGGCCGGCGAGGAAGAGCTGGCGGCGATCGCACGTGGCATGCGGCGCGCCGGCAAGGGAGTGATCCAGCTGCTCGACGATTTTGCGGACACGACGGGAGAAGGTGCGACCGAGTTCGCGATGCTGCGCCGGCTGGTCGAACTCTCGGGCCGGCCGCTCTCCTTCACCCTGCTCGACCTGTCGCTCTATCCCGGACGCTGGCAGACGCTCTTGCGCGAGATCGAGCGCGCGCATCGCGACGGTCTGCCGATCCGCGGCCAGGTCGCGGTGCGACCGGTCGCCGTGCTCTACGGGCTGGAACTCTCGTTCCACCCCTTCTCGACCTGCCCGAGCTATCGCGAGGTCGAGGGGCTGCCGCTCGAGGCCAAGCTCGCCCGGCTGCGCGATCCGGCGATGAAGGCGAAGCTGCTCGCCGAGCAGCCGACCTACCGCAATCCGCAGATGCTGGCCTTCATGCGCAACGCTTCCAACATGTTCGTGCTGGGCGATCCGCCCAACTATACGCCCCCGGCGGAGCAGCGACTGGACGCAAGAGCCGCCAGGCTCGGCATTACGCCGCTCGAACTGGCCTACGATCTGCTGGTGGGTGGCGACGGGCGCACGATCCTGTTTCACCCCGGCGCGAACTATACTGACTGCTCCGACGCCAACATGGCGAGCATGCTGCGCCACGAGCACACCGTCATGGCGCTCGGCGACGGCGGCGCACACTACGGGCTGATCTGCGACGCGAGCTACACCACGCACGCGCTCACCTACTGGACGCGCGACCGCAAGGGCGAGCGCTGGCCCCTGCCCTGGGCGATCCGGCAGCTCACCGACGTTCCCGCCCGCACCGTCGGCCTTGGCGACCGTGGACGGCTGCAGGTGGGCTACAAGGCCGACCTCAACGTGATCGACCTCGACCGGCTCAAAGTCTCGGCGCCGCATCCCGTACACAATCTGCCGGGCGGTGGCCGTCGACTGGAACAGAAGGCCGAAGGCTATGTCGCCACGATCGTCAGCGGCGAGGTGACCTATCGCGACGGTAACTTCACCGGTGCGCGCCCTGGCCGACTCGTGCGCGGTGCCCGCTGAGGCGTCAGCGCAGCGCGAATCCCTCATACCCGTTCGCCGCGATCTCCTCGCACTTCTGGCGGTACTTCGGCGCGCCGCCGGCATAGGCCATGAAGGTGCGCTTGAGGCGGCCGGGGACGTTCTTGTTCACGCCGGTCATCCAGGAATCGACCTTGGTGAGCAGCAGACGTGAGCCCGTCTCGTAGACATGCGCCGTCCACGTCGCCTCCGCTTCCGGGGTCGCCTCGATGCGGGTCAAACCCTTGTCGCGCATGTACTCTAGCAGGTCGGACACGAACTCGACATTCTGCTCGATGCAGCGCGGCAGGTTGCAGAACGTCGCCGCATTGTGCGGGCCGACCAGGGTCAACATGTTGGGAAAGCCAACGACGTTGAGGCCGAGATAGGTATGCGGCCCGTCGGCCCACTTGTCGCGCAGCTTCGCGCCGCCGCGGCCCTGGAAGTCGATGCGGTCGAAGGCGCCGGTGATGGCGTCGAAACCGGTGGCGTAGATGATCATGTCGAACTCGTAATCGACCCCACCCACCCGCAGACCGGTTTCCGTGATGCGCTCGATCGGCGTCTCGCGGATGTCGACCAGCTTCACGTTGGGCTGGTTGTAGACCTCGAAGTACCCGCTCTCGAGCGGCACGCGGCGCGTGCCGTAGCCATGGTTGGTCGGGATCAACTTGTCAGCGATCTTCGGATCCTTCACGCGGGCGCGGATCTTCTTGATCACGAATTCCGTCAGCGCGTCGTTGGCCGCCTGGTCCATCAGCACGTCGCGGAAATTGCCCTGCCAGAAGGCGAAGCCCGGCGTGTTGTAGAGCTTCTCGAAGAAGGCCTCGCGCTCCTCGGGCGTCACGTCGGTCGAATGGCGCGGATCGGCGGTGTGGACGAAGCAGCCCCAGTTCTCACGGCACTGCGCGAAGATCTGGTCGTAGCGCGAGCGGATGTCGGCCATCGTCTCCGGCTCGATGCGGCTGTTGCGCAGCGGCGTGCACCAGTTGGGCGTGCGCTGGAACACGGTGAGTTCGCCCACCGTCTTGGCGATCTCGGTGATCGCCTGCACGCCCGAGGCGCCGGTGCCGATCACGGCCACCTTCTTGCCCGCGAAGCTGACGGGATGGTGCGGCCACAGGCCGGTGTGCCAGGATTCGCCCTTGAAATCCTCGATGCCGGGAATGGTCGGCATGGTGGGCGACGAGAGTGGTCCGATCGCGGTGACGAGGAAGCGCGCACGGGCGCGGCCTCCCGTCTCGAAGATGACCTCCCACTCGTTGGCCGCCTCGTCCCAGTGCGCGGCCTTCA
The DNA here is from genome assembly GCA_017990895.1 of Reyranella sp. Taxonomy (GTDB): domain Bacteria; phylum Pseudomonadota; class Alphaproteobacteria; order Reyranellales; family Reyranellaceae; genus Reyranella. The sequence continues at coordinate 12,407 of JAGNNA010000021.1, read as the reverse complement.
CCCTCGTGTTGAAGGTGATGTCGCGGCGGAGGTCAAACTTGTCGGCGATGAACTCGCAGTAGCGCAGGTTCTCGGGCTGGCCGGAGAAATGCTCCTTCCAGTCCCACTCCTTCAACACTTCGGGCGAGAAGGAGAAGCCGTACGTCCAGCTTTCGGAGTCGAAGCGTGCGCCCGGGTAACGGTTCCAGTACCAGGTTCCGCCGACGCCGCCGCCCGCTTCGTACACCCGCGCCTTGAAGCCCATCTGGCGCAGCTTCAGTAGCTGGTACATGCCCGAGAGGCCGGCGCCGATCACGATGACGTCCCAGTTCTCGACAGTGTCGACGGTCTCGCTAATCCGTGTCGCTTCAGCCGCGATCGCCATGGCGTTCCTCATCAGGTTTTGCCGAACAGTATAGCGCGGCCGGAGCCGTTTGGACGACCGCAGTGCGAGACTGGTGCAGCTAGCGCAGGTGCTTCGGCGAGCCGTAAAGATTGGCCAGTCGCGCGATGAGGAAGGCGACATACATGACCCCCAACACCTGCTCGATCACGATCAGAGACCGGGCCATCGGGGTGGCGGGCGTAATCTCGCCGAATCCCGTGGAGGTCAGGACCGTGAAGGAAAAGTACATCAGGTCCGACCAGTTGAGCTTGCCGTCCGGACCGTGAGCGACGGCAGCCGTGAAGGCGTTGGCCTCGAAGACCTGCAGGAAGCCGAACAGGCTCGCAAAGGACAAGGCGATCAGGATATAGCCACGGCCCCGAACACCTTGTCGGTGGTGATGGGCCGGCGATCGAGCACGTAACGCAGGAGCGCAATGGTGACGGCGCCGACAAAGATGGCCGTTGCTCCCAGCGCGATCGGCCGCAGCCCCCGGTAGCCCATGCGGTCGGCGATCAGGGCGTCGACGGTGATGAAGCCGAATACCCCCAGCCCCCAGAAAACCGGCCGTTCGAGGCGCAGCGCCCATACTGCCAGGACGAGCACGACGAACAACGCCACGCCCAGCATCGAGCCGCCAACCGCCGAGCCTGCCAACATCGGGTTTGCCAGAATGAAGAAGCACAGAGCGCCCACGAGGGCACTGCAGCGATTGCGCCGCACATAGGCGATGCGGCGAAGCATGCGATGTCGCGTCATCGGTCAGGTCCGGGCCCCCGCCCCGTTGTCCCCAATCTCAGCCACATACACTGCAAAAGCGTGCAACCAAACGCAAACCACCGGCGTTCCTCGGGAAGATGGAGGATTTCGTCATGTTCCGCAGGGTTCTAGCGTCCCTCGGTCTTCTCGTGCTGGTGCTGACCGCCTGCGACCAGCAGCTTCTGGTCGCTGCTCCGTCAGACCCAGGCCATTATGAGGTCGTGGGGCTGGTGGCCGAATGACGGCGGAGGCCTAGCCCCGCCCAAGCGACCACAGGACGCCGACTACCAGCCCCAGTGCCAATAGGCAGACGCACGCGATAACTCCCCACCTCGCCCGCCTGAAATGGTGTTGGCGTTCCGCTGATGCGGCATGTGCGTGCAAGTGCGCGCCCAGATGACTGAAGTGCCAGAGCGCACCCAGCGCCGCAAAGATCCCCAAGAGCCAGAAGGGCGCGAAGAGCATCCAGATTTCGACGTCGGTACCCAAAAAAATCCCCCTGATGTCTTCTCACTCTCTTAGGCCGGAACGGTCAACGCGCAAACCACGGATTGAATGGGAACCGGTGCCATCGCCGGTCGTCGAACAGAACCATGAACAGCTGCGCAAACATCTGGCCCAGGCGCGGATCGTCGGGCCCGTTTGCCTGCGTCCACGCCGTCGTCTGGGAAAGCGGGAGATCGTTGCGGCAATAGACGCCGAACACATAGACGCGGCCCGGCGTGGGCGGCTTGAGGAAGTATTGCCCCGCACAGACGCGAGCCGCGGTGAGATCGTTGGCGGGTGAAAAGACCAGCACCAGCCGATAGTTGGGGCGCAGCGCCTCGGGCGGCGACTGGTAGGTGAAGGTGAGCGCCGGCCTCGGCTTGTTCGCCTGCATGACCGGCAGAAGCCGTTCCTTCACCTGCTCCAGCGGCCATTGCGGAAAAGGATTGCCCGCGACGATCACTTGGAAGAGGCGACCGTCGGTCGCCGCCCAGAATTCGGAGAAGTCATATTCCGGCGCGTAGTCGAACCCGCCGACCGTCTGCGCGCGCAGCGGCGCCGCCAAGCCGAGCCAGGCCAAGGTCACCAGGAGAACACACCGCAGAATGGCCATTTGTGGAAACTTTACACGATCGGAAGTCGTTTTTGGGCACGCAACGGAGTTGACCACATGATGAAAGTCGTCGGCATTTCCCTCTTGGCACTCACGCTCGCCGCCTGTGGCGATACCTGGGGTCAGCGGGCCGTGACGGGCGGCGGCATCGGGGCCGGCACCGGTGCTCTGATCGGCGCCCTCACACCGATCGGACTCCTGCCCGGGGCCCTGGTGGGCGGCGCTGTGGGCGCCGGCGTGGGCGCGGCGACGACGCCGCGCCGCTAAGGAGGCACCCTCCCCACCGCACGCGACGCGAGTTCCACAGCGGCCGTTAAGGCTCTAGGCTGGCCGCCATGAAGATCTGCCTCTACGGCGCCGGCTCGATCGGCGGGATCATCGGCGCGCATCTCGCGCGCGTGAAGGGCGTCGAGGTCAGCCTGATTGCGCGCGGCGCCCATCTCGACGCCATCCGCCGGAACGGCCTGCGCCTGATCTCGCCGCACGAGGATTTCACGGTGAAGGTGAATGCGACCGACGATCCCGCCCAGCTCGGCCCGCAGGATGTCGTGTTCATCACCCTCAAGACGCACCAGTACCTTTCGGTTCTCGACAAGGTCGTGCCGCTGTTGGGTCCGCAGACGGCACTGATCCCGCCGACCACCGGCGCACCCTACTGGTTCTTTCACAAGCTGCCCGGCCCGTTCGAGGGCAGCCGCCTGAAGCGCATGGACCCGGGCGGCAAGCAATGGTCGATGTTCGGGTCCGAGCGCGCGCTGGGCTGCGCCTACTGGGCGGGCGGCGTGGTGCCCGAGTCCGGCGTGGCCCATCTCGAGAACGAGGTCTGCTACCTGCCGCTGGGCGAACCCGACCGCTCCAGCTCGCCGCGCGTGACGGCGCTCAGCGCCGCGATGAACGAAGCCGGCCTCAAGGCCCCGGTGAAGGCCGACATCCGTGCCGAGATCTGGACCAAGATGATCAACAGCCTGACCTGGAACCCGATCGCGGTGCTGACTCTGGCCGACAATGGCGGCATCGGCCGCAGCGCCGGCGCCGTCGAGATCGCGCGGCGCATGATGAGGGAAGCCGAGACCGTCGCTGCGAAGTTCGGCGCGGCCATGGCAACACCGATGGAGAAGCGCATCGAATTCACGGTCGGGCTGGGCGACCACAAGATGTCGATGCTGACCGACCTCCAGGCCGGCAAGCCGCTGGAGGTCGACGCGCTGGCCGATTCGATCGCCGACCTCAGCGAACTGGCGGGCGTCGAGACGCCGACCATCGACATGATGCTCGCGCTCCTGAAGCTGGGGGCGATTTCATAGGAGCGCGCAACTCCAGTTGCGCATCATGATCATGAGCGCCGCTGAAATGGCGCGCTCCGTTGCTACCACGTCTCCTTCCAGGGCCTCAGATCCATCTCGAAGGTCCAGGCGCTGCGCTTCTGGCGGTGGAGCTGCCAGTAGCTCTCGGCGATGTCGTCGGGATTAAGGATCGCGTCGGGGCCGGCATTGTAGCGGTCGGGGAAGTTGGCCTTGATCCATTCGGTGTCGATGGCGCCATCGACGATGACATGCGCGACATGGATGTTCTGCGGCCCGAGCTCGCGCGCCATCGATTGCGCCAGCGCGCGCACCGCATGCTTGCCGCCGGCGAAGGCCGAGAAGCCACGGCCGCCGCGGATCGAGGCGGTGGCGCCGGTGAAGAGCATCGTGCCCCGACCGCGTGGCACCATGACCTTGGCCGCCTCACGCGCCGTTAGGAAGCCGGCGAAGGCCGTCATCTCCCAGACCTTGCGATAGACGCGCGAGGTCGTGTCGCGAATGTCGAAACGCACATTACCGCCGATGTTGAAGACGAACACCTCGACCTCGCCGATCTCGGTCTCGATCTGGCGGAACAGCGCCTCGACCTGCGCTTCGTCGCGGGCGTCGGAGCCGAACGGATGGACCCGGCCGCCCTCTTCCACGATGCGCGCCACCAGCGGCCGAAGCTTGTCGGCGCTGCGGCGCGTGACGACGGCGGTGTAGCCCTCGCGCGCGAAGCGACGGGCAATCGCGCCTCCCGTCGCATCGCCCGCACCAATCACGACGCAGACCTTGTCCCTGGCCATGGCGTTTCTCCTTCACCTCTCAATCTGTCGGCCGGAGGGGGAACGCTCAAGGGAGATTACGTCATGGCCACCTGAGTTTGGGTCGCGTGCGCCTTGCGCAACTCGGCCGCCGTGAGGCCCGACCCGTCCGGTCGCCAGCCCGGCGCGCCGAACAGGTACATCCAGGCTTCACGCGGCGACCGCGCCGAGGCGAGGTCCTTGGCGAGACCAATCCACGGGCCGAAGTTCAGGACGAGCGGATTGCGCGAGGAGACGGTAGGCGAGACCAAGCCGAAGTCGCACTTCACCTCGTCGCGTTCGGCGACATACGTGCCGAACAGACGGTCGAAAACGATCAGGACGCCGCCGAAATTTGCGTCGAGATACTCCGGATTGCGCGCGTGGTGGACACGATGGGCGGACGGCGTGTTGAGCACGTATTCGAGCCAACCCAGCTTCGGGATCCAGTCAGCATGGATCCAGAACTGATAGAGAAGGTTGAGGAACAGCGCCGTCAACACGGTCTCCGGCGTGAAGCCCAACAGAACCAAGGGCGCGAAGAAGAGCGAAGTTCCCGTGAAGCGGCCGATCCAGCCCAGCCGGTAGGCAGCGGCGAAGTTGAACTGGTTGGGCGAGTGATGGACGGAGTGCGAGGACCAGAACCAGCGCACCGTGTGGCTGGCGCGATGAAACCAGTAATAGAAGAATTCGAGCCCGACGAAGAGCAGCAGCACGGACCAGACGCTGTCGAGCGACTGGGTGAAGAGACGATGCTCGTATATCCAGCCGAGCCAGGGCGCGGCCAGCGTGTAGGGAATGAAAGCCAGCAGGCGACGACCGGCGAGATCGACCAGCGAGCAGGCCCAGGATTTCCAATCATAGGCCTCGGCCCGCGTCCGCGACTGCCAGACGGCTTCGGCCAATGCCGCTGCCAGCACGAGCGGCAGGATGACGAGATAGAGAATGGCGAGTGACTGCACGAAAGCCTCCGTATGACTTGCCGCCGCCGAATATATGAGTGATGCTCATATTCCGTTACTCGCCTTCACCCGCCCGGTGCCGTCATGGCCGCTCGTCGCCAAGTTGCTGAAAACAAACGGAGATCGCCGCGGCAGGCGCGCGCGGCGCAGACCGTCGCCTCGATCGTCGAAGCCGCGGCTCAGATTCTCGAAAAGGGCGGTCTCGCCGCCTTCACCACCAACGCAGTGGCCGAGCGCGCCGGCGTCAGTATCGGCACCCTCTATCAGTACTTTGCCGACAAGAACGCGCTGCTGGTGGCGCTGGCCCGTGGAGAGATGGACGCCGCGCTGCGCGAGGTCGGACGGGCTCTGCAGGGCGAAGGCGACCCATCGGTCGAGGGGCGCGTGCGGGCCATGGTGCGGGCGATCGTCCATGCCTTCCGCGGCCGGCAGCGCGCCCGCAAGGCTGTGGTCCAGGCGCTCCTGGCCCAGGGAAACGGAATCGAGCTGATGGCGCCCGTCGCCGCCTTCGTCGCGCGCGCGGGCGAAAGCGTCGGGCGCGGGCCGAACCCGCTGGTCGGCCCCCTGACGCGCGAGCAGGCCTTCGTCGTGTCGCGCGCGCTCATGGGGGTCGTGCGCGCGGCGGTACTGGAGGAGCAGCCCTTCCTCGCAGGCCGCGCCTTCGAGGACGAGATCGTGCGGATGATCGTCGCCTATCTGGAAGCCATCTCCGCAACGGCCGGACACCAGCCCTGAGAGATCCTTGCCGCGAACGCCGCGACCTCGTCCTGCCAGTCCAGACGCTTGGAATCGTTCGAGCTTTCCGTCCTATGTCCGGAGAAGTCGAGATGCACACCTGTCTCCTGCGGAAACAGGCGCCCCGTGAGCAATCGCGCATAGGTTTCGGCCGACCGGCGCGGCGTGCTGGCGCCAGGCATCGTACGCGCCACCGGCGGCAGGATCGTCGACCATGCCCAGCGCTCGAAGGCGGAGCGAGTGCGCGCCAGCCCCGTTCCCGGCATCAGGCCGGGATCGTACGCGAACCAGCGCGGACCATCCGAGGGCGTGCGGCGTGCAAGGGCGTAGACATGCAGAATGGCCACCAGTTTCGAGGTGGCGTAGCGATCCATGCCCTGCTGCTTGGCCGGCACGCTCGCGTCGAGGTCGCCATACGCCACACGTTCGATTCCGGGATATATGCCGCCCCTGAAACCAAACCGGCGAGCCCCGGGGTCAGCGGGATCGTGCGTTCCGCTTGCCGTAAAGGCGACCGGTGCACGCGATTCAAGGCACGGCAATAGCCGCTCGACCAGCATCGCGTGCGCCAACCAGTTCGCCTGCAGCGTCTCTTCGTAGCCGTCTTTCGTCAGGTGCCGAGTCCGCACGTTCTGGCCACCGGCATTGGCGGCGATCGAGGCGAGCCGGCCGCCCGAGAGATGCTTCGTTACCGCGTCGGCGAACGCAGCCGTCGATACGAGTGAGGAGAGATCGAGCGGCAGGATGTGCAGGCGATCTTCATCCGCGACATCGCGGAGCGCCCGCGCTTCCGCAGGCCGGCGGGCGCCGACGATGACCCGGGTGGCGGGTTCCGCGAGGAGCAGGCGCACGAGTTCGAGGCCGAGTCCCGACGTGGCTCCGGTGACGAGATGGATGGCTTGCATTCTTTGACTCCGGCTGAGGTCCATTGAAAATGGAAAGCTGGTTGCTGACCGTCCATTCGCATCGGAGCCACGCCGTGCCGGCTGCCCTGAACCCCCGCAAGAAGCCTCTCCAGGCCCGCTCCACCGCGACGGTGGATGCCATCGTCGAGGCGACCATTCGCATTCTGCGGCGGCATGGATGGGCTGCCTGCACGACGACCAGAATCGCGACCTTGGCCGGCGTCTCGGTCGGCTCGCTCTATCAGTACTTCCCGAACCGCAACGCGATCGCCGTCGAGATCGTCCGCCAGCGCACCCGAACCTATCTGGCCGCCGTCATCGCCGCCGATCTGTCGGGGGCCGCGACGCCGGAAGAAGCGGTCGAGGCCGCGATCGCGGCCTTCGTGATCGAGAAGCGCAAGAGCCTCGACGTCTCGTTCGCCCTTCGCGACGCATTGCCCGAGGTGCAGGGACGCCAGGCAATCATCGAGGAAGCATGGCGGTTCGTGCCGGCACTCCAGGCCAAGCTCGCGGCGGCCGGAGCGGAAACGGCCCACCCGGCGCAGCTCGCCGTCGCGCTCGCCGCCGTGGAGGGAGCCGTCTGGGAGATGATGGCCCAGGACGAGGCCGCGATCGGCCGGCCCGAAGCGGTCGCTGCGCTGTCGCGGGTGTTCCGGGCGACCGCGGGCTTCAGCCCTGCGGCAGCGGCACGTTGAGCAGCACGCCGAATTCGCGCGCGAGGTCGCAACTCACGCGCGCATGCACCTTGCCCTGCTTGTCGAAGTAGCGGCCGGTTTCGTTCACCGGGAATACGCCCTCGTGCCATATGCCGGGGTGGATGTAGATGCCGACGCTGCCGTCGGACCAGAAGGCTTTGAAGGATTCGGGCTGGAGATCGTCGCCCGGCAGCGCGGCCGGCACGACAAACGGTTTGCCGTCGAGCGGCCAGAAGAGCTGCCCGCCGTCGGGGTGATAGTTGCAGTGCCACAGGAGCACGCGCCCCTTGCTCAGCTTCACGCCGGGCCGCACCGTCTCCGGCAGGTCGCGGAAGCCGATGACATAGTGGCCGCCGACCGCCTCGTTGCGGCCGATCAGCTCGTTGCCGCGCCATTCGCAGGAGAAGATGCCCTCGGTCGTGCCGCCCTCGATGCCGGTACCGGCGTCGAGCTTGCGCGAGCCGGTGAGCGGCCAGGGCACGATCTCGATCTTCTGCTTCTTCGGGTCGCGCACGACCTCGCCATAGCCCTTGATCGTGTCTCGGTTGGCGCGGATCAGGGGAACGTCGAGCAGGCGCAGCCCGGGCGGCACGTCGGGATTGAGATAGTCAAAGACGACGCCGTCGTGCATGTCGCTGGCCCCTACGCTGCCTTGCCCAGATCCTCGCCGGCCAGCGCGCGTTCGATCAGCTTCACGACGTTGTCGCGACCGTAGAGCTTGATGAAGGCGCCCATGCGCGGCCCCTGCTCGCTGCCGAGCAGCACCTCGTAGAGCGTCTTGAACCACTGTCGCAGCTCTTCCTTCGCGAAGTGGCGCTTGCCCGCCTCGTAGACCTCGTCCTGGATGACTTCCGCCGTCGCATCCTCGGGCAGCTTGCAGAGAGTCTCGAGCAAGTCCTGCAGCGCCGGCTGCTCGCGCTCGGTGGGCAGCCGGAACTTCTTCGAGGATTTCACGAAGTCCTGATAGTAGGCCACGGCGCCGGCCAGCAGCCGGTCGAGATACGGAGCGTTCTCCGGCGTGGCGCCCGGCACGTAGCGGCGCAGATACTGCCAGAGGACGTCCTTGTCCTCGGTATTAGCGACACCGGCGAGGTTGAGCAGCATGCCGAAGGTGACGCCGGCCGCCGAGTTGGCCGGTGCGGCACCGTCATGGATGTGCCAGGCCGGATTCTCCAGCGCGCGGGCGGGTTCTTCCTTCGGCAGCTTCTCGACCAGCGAGAGATAGTCGTCGATGGCGCGCGGGATCACGTCGAAATGCAGGCGCTTCGCGCGCCGCGGCTGCTGGTGCATGTAGAGCGCCAGCGATTCGGGCGAGGCGTAGCGCAGCCATTCCTCGACCGAGAGGCCGTTGCCCTTCGACTTGGAGATCTTCTTGCCTTCCTCGTCGAGGAAGAGTTCGTAGTTGAAGCCCTCCGGCGGCTTGCCGCCGAGGATGCGCACGATCTTCGCCGAAAGTTCGGCCGAGGGGATCAGGTCCTTGCCGTACATCTCGTAGTCAACGTCGAGCGCGAACCAGCGGCCGGCCCAGTCGGCCTTCCACTGCAGCTTGACGTTTCCGCCGGTGACCGGCGTCTCGACCATAGAGCCGTCCTCGTCGCGATAGACGATGGTGCCGGCATCGGGGTCGGTCTTGATCACCGGCGCCTGCAGCACACGGCCGGTCTTCGGGGAGATCGGCAGGAAGATCGAGTAGGTCGCGCGGCGCTCCTCGCCTAGGGTCGGCAGCATGACCGACTGGACCTCATCGTAGTGGCGCAGCATGGCCAGCAGCATCGCGTCGAAGCGGCCCGACTTGTACCACTCCGTCGCCGACTGGAACTCGTACTCGAAGCCGAACGAATCGAGGAAGGCTCGCAGGCGTGCGTTGTTCGCCGCGCCAAAACTCGGATGCTCGTTGCTGAAGGGGTCGGGAACCGAGGTCAGCGGCTTGCCGAGATGGGCGGCCAGCATCTCCTTGTTCGGCACGTTGTCCGGCACCTTGCGCAGGCCGTCCATGTCGTCGGAGAAGCAGAACAGCCGCGCCGGCACGTCGGACAGACGGCGGAAGGCCTGGCGCACCATCGTCGTGCGCACGACCTCGCCGAACGTGCCGATATGCGGCAGGCCCGACGGACCGTAGCCGGTCTCGAACAGCACATAGCCTTTTGCCGGCGCTTTGCCGCCGATGCGGGCGACGAGCTTGCGGGCTTCTTCAAACGGCCACGCGCGCGCGGCCTCGGCAAGGGTACGATCAATCTTGGACATGGATCCGGCAAACTAGGTGCGGGGGCCATTTGCGTCAATTGCGGCAGCGGCCCAAAGTGCCACGCCTGCAATGAATAAACGCGCACTCTCGCTCTCGATCGGCGGCCTTCTGTCGATGGCCGCGGCCATGGGCGTCGGCCGCTTCGTCTACACGCCGATCCTGCCGCCGATGGTCGAGGCGCTGTCCCTCAGCAAGTCGCAGGCCGGGCTGATCGCCTCGGCGAATTTCCTGGGCTACCTCGCCGGCGCCATCTTGGCGGCTGTGCGCCTTCCGGGCTCACGCCGCTTCTGGCTGCTGGCTTCGCTCGCGGCCACTGCGACTTGCCTTTTCGGCATGGGCCTCGCGACGGGGATGTCCGCTTTTCTCGGCCTACGGTTCGTTGCCGGTGCGGCGAGCGCCTTCGCACTGATCTTCAGTTCGGCGCTGGTGATCGACCGGCTGGCCGCGACCGGGAACAGCGCGCTCTCCGCCGTTCATTTTGCAGGCGTCGGCACCGGCATAGCCGTGTCCGCCACGATCGTGGCGCTGCTGCTCCAGGCCGGCGCCGGGTGGACCACGCTGTGGTTCGCAAGTGCCGCCGTCGCCGCGGCTGCCAGCCTCGCCGTCGTGTGGCTGGTGACACCTGACGACAGGACCATCCAGGCCACGCGCGCCCGTACCGACCTGCAGCTGTCGGGCGACTTCGTGGCCCTCCTCCTCGCGTACGGTCTGTTCGGCTTCGGGTACGTCATCACCGCGACCTTCATCGTCGACATGGTGCGCGGGACCGCCTCACTTGGCCATCTGGAGCCCTATGTCTGGCTCCTGTTCGGCCTCTGCGCCGTCCCCTCGGTGGCGCTGTGGACGGCACTCGGCCGGCGCTGGGGCGTCCTTCGCATCTACGCCGTCGCCTGTATCGTCGAGGCGGCCGGCGTCGCGGCCAGTGCGCTGTGGCTGCATCCGGCCAGCATCGTGATCTCGGCGGTATTCGTGGGCGGCACCTTCGTGAGCCTGACGGCACTCGGCCTCGTCGCCACGCGTTCGAGCGGCAGCGATCCACGCGGGCGCATCGCGCTGATGACCGTCTCGTTCAGCGTCGGCCAGATCCTGGGGCCGGCCTTCGCGGGCTTCGTCTATGACGCCACGGGGAGCCTCGCCATGCCGCTGCTCACCGCCGTCGCCGCACTCGTGCTGGCGGCCACCCTGTCGCTGATCGCCGACGCCAGACGCCGCGCCCTCAGCCCTTCCACGTGAAGGGGAAGAGCTGCTGGCGCACGAAGCCGGGCGGCATGTAGTCGCCCAGAACGCCGTATTTGCCGGGAAACCGGCGGTCGGACTTCACCGCCGTGCCGAAGATATAGTCGATGAAGGCGAAGTGGGCGGCATAGTTTCGGTCGATCGCCTCACGCTCGGAACTGTGATGCCAGTGGTGGAAGTCGGGCGTCACGATCAGCCACTTGAGCGGCGCCTTGCCGAAGATCGCGGGCAGCCGGACGTTGGCGTGGTTGAACACCGCCTGGAAACCCACGATGACGATATAGACGTCGGTAACGGCCTGGCTGAAGCCCAGCACGTAGAGCACCCCCAGGATCGACACGCGCGTCGTCAGCAGCTCGAAAAGATGGAGCCGCGAGCCCGCCATCCAGTCCATGTACTCGGCGCTGTGGTGCACGGCATGGAAGCGCCACAGGAACGGGATCTCGTGATAGGCGCGATGCGTCCAGTATTGAACCAGGTCGGCGACCAGCAGCACAAGGAAGAGCGCGGCGAAAAACGGCAGACCGCCGACCCATTTCTGGAGCGGCTCCCAGACCATCCAGCCGAACAGGCGATGGATGGCGAAGTTCACGATCAGCAGGGCCAGGCCCACCAGCAGGTGATTGACGATGAAATGCGTGAAGTCGGTCTGCCAGCCCGGCCGGAACACCGGCTGGTCGCGATGCAGCGGCACCAGCTTCTCGATCAGGATGAAGATCATGCTCGAACCCAGCAGGTCGAGGATGAACCAGTCGAGGCCGATATAGGGTGTATTGTCGGGGAAGTCGGATACCGGCACGCGATGGCCGCCCATCGCCGCAGCAACGAGGATCAGGCCCAGCGCCGTGGCGTTCAGCCAGCGATTGCGGCGCTGGACCAGGTTGGCGATCGCCATGCCGCCAGCGATCACCATGCCGACCAGCAGCACCTGCCGCAGCAGGCCCACGTCGTACTTCTTGCGCAGGTCGGGCGTGGTCAAATACTCCGGGAAGTGGAAGGCGAGCACCGCCAGCACGGCAAGCCCACCCAGCGTGAGGGCGATGATGCCGGTGATCTTGCCCTTGCCCACTTGCAGGGCGCCGGACTGATGGAAGACGGCGGTGGTCTTCCTGACGACGGGCGGTGTTTTCATGACGCATGATTATAAGTGCAACCGACAGTCGCTGCATCGGCCATTTGGCCTGTGCTATTCACCCGCCGGTGACTATTCCGGCGACTTCCTCCTGGCCATCCTTGGTCGCGACCGCCCGCGGCGCGCTGTGGCGGGCGCCCGACGGAACGCTTGAACGGCTGACGGGCGCCAACGCCGGACTCCGCG
>JAGNNA010000020.1 GCA_017990895.1 Reyranella sp. | reverse complement strand
CAGGGTCATGGTGTAGAAGCCCAGCAGCCGCAGATCCTCGGAGATGCGCTGGTCGGCATTGTCGACCTTGCGCTCGAGCTCGATCCGGTAGTAGCCGCGACCGTCCAGCCAGTGGTCGAGATAGTGACCCGTGAGCCACCGCCGCCACCGCAGGCGCAGGTACGGGCTGACCAGCCCGCGCGCCACGCCGAAGGCGATGGCGAGCGCCGCGATCCAGCCGAAATTGCCCATCTCGGTCCAGAACGCCGCCTCGTCCTTGTTCTGCAGGCTGTCGTAGAAGCGCCGGTTCCACTCGCTGAAGGCGACGTTCACGGTCACGCTCGCCAGGGTGAGTCCGATCGCGCCCGCCAGCAGGGCGATCGCGATCCAGCGCTCCTCCGAGCGGAAATAGGGAACGACCAGACGCCACCAGTCGCCCAGGTAGGAACTCACGCTCTTCATGCAGGGAATCCTTTCGGGGCGGCACACTGCCCCAGACAGCGCGACGATGACAACGGCGCGCGCGGCGGCTATAGCGCCGCACGATGGACGCCACCCCTCTCGCCTCCCGCCGCGCCGCAGTCGATGTGCTGATGGCCTGTCTCGACAAGGGCCAGCCGCTCGACGACGCGCTGGCCGGCCATCGCGGCTTCACCGCGCTCGATCCGCGTGACCGCGCCTTCGTGCGCCTGCTGCTGGCCACCACAGTGCGCCATCTGGGCGAGATCGAGGGCGTGCTGTCCGGCCTGATCACCAAGCCCCTGGAGGGCGCCAATGCGGTCGGCCGGCAGGTACTGCGCCTCGGCGCCGCCCAGCTGATGTTTCTCGGCACGCCGCCCCATGCCGCCGTCGATACTTCGGTGCGCCTGGTCGAGGATGCCGGCCTTCACCACCTCAAGGGCCTGACCAACGCGGTCCTGCGCCGGATCTCGCGCGACGGCGACGCCCTGCTGGTAGATCGCGACCCCGCCCGCCTCAACACGCCGCGTTGGCTGTGGGAGAGCTGGATCCACGCCTATGGCGAGGATACGACGCGCGCCATCGCCTCGGCCCACCTGCACGAGGCGCCGCTCGACATCACCGTGCGGCGGGATGCCGATTTCTGGGCAGGCCAGCTCGAAGCGGAGAAACTCCCGACCGGCACGCTGCGCCGGAAGGGCGGCGGCCACATCGCCGAGCTGCCGGGCTTTGCCGAAGGCATCTGGTGGGTGCAGGACGCCGCCGCCGCCCTCCCCGTGCGTCTGATGGGCGACGTCACCGACAAGCGGGTCGCCGATCTCTGCGCCGCGCCCGGCGGCAAGACGATGCAGCTCTGCGCCGCCGGCGCCCAGGTGACGGCGGTCGACATCTCGGCCCGGCGCATGACGCGCCTCGGTGAAAATCTCGCGCGCGCCGGCCTGTCGGCCAATCTCGTGACGGCCGATGCGAGCAAGTGGACGCCCGAGGAGAAGTTCGACGCCATCCTGCTCGACGCACCCTGTTCCGGCACCGGCACCCTGCGCCGCCATCCCGACATCGCCTGGCTGAAGGACGAGGAGGATGTCGCGCGGCTGAACGTCACCCAGGACCGTCTGCTGGTTCACGCTCTCGACATGCTGAAGCCCGGAGGCACTCTGGTCTACGCCGTCTGCTCGCTGCAGGAGGACGAAGGGATCGAGCGCATCAACGCCCAGCTCGTCCGCAATCCGCAGCTCAAGCGCGTGCGCGTCACGCCGGCCGAACTGCCCGGTCTCGAGGATGCCATCACCCCGAGGGGCGACGTCCGCACCCTGCCCTTCATGTGGGCCGAGCGCGGCGGCCTCGACGGGTTCTATATCGCGCGATTGACCTTATAGGAGCGCGCCACTCCAGTGGCGCATCATGATCATGAGCGCCACTGGAGTGGCGCGCTCCCTTGAGAGTACGCCTTCTTAAACCTGCGAGCTCGGGCTGTAGAACGGCTGGTGCTTCGAGGGGTCCATGTAGTTCTCGTAGAACCTGCGGGCGTGCGGCAGCAGCGCGACCGAGAGTTTGCGGCGCTCGACCTCGTCGTCGGCCAGCGCCTTGCCGAGATCGTCGTGCAGCGCCTTCAGGGCCGCCGTCCTGTCGACCTTGGTGAAGAGGCCATCCTTGTAGATCACCTCGCCGTCGCACATCGTCATGGTGATGGCCTGCTGCTTGGCGCGCTGCAACACCGCATCGAGCGTCGGTGTCATCTCGTCGAGATAGGGATAGGCCACGCTCTCCCAGTCGATCAGCACCATGTCGGCCGCCTTGCCGACCTCCAGCGTGCCGATGCTCTCGCCGAACGGCGTCGTCTTCGCGCCACCGACGGTGGCCATGCGCAGCACCTGGGCCACGGTCGGCACGTCGGCCTCGACCATGCCCGGCACGCGATGGGCGCGCAGCACCAGCTTCAGCTCCTGCAGCATGTCGCGGTCGTCGTTGATGCCGGCCTCGTCGAGGCCGATCGCGGTGTTGATGCCCTTCTTCTCGAAGTGATTGAGGGCTGCCACGCCCGAGCGCAGGCGGAAGTTGGAGGAGCAGTTGTGACAGACGCAGCCCCTGGCTTCGGCAAGGCGGTCGATGTCCTTCTCGTTCAGCCACACGCCGTGGCCGAGCGTCAGCCGCTCGTTCACCATGCCGAACCGTTCGATGTATTCCAGCGCCGTGCAGTTGCCGCGCCGCCAGGCATATTCCTTCTGGTAGGCGGTTTCGAGCAGGTGCATGTGCATCGGCACGTTGTACTTGGCCGAAGCTTCGCTGAGCTTGGTGAGCGCCGTGTCGGAGCACCAGTGCAGGTTGGCGGGCGCCAGCTGGATCTTCACCCGGTGCTTGTTGTGATGCTGCGAGTGGAAGGACCTGAACATGTCCATCGCATCGTCGAGGCTCATCTTGAAGCGGTCGAACCAGCGCTGCATCGGGCCCCGCAGCTCCGCAGGCAGGCTGCGCACGAACTCCTCGTCGGCCTGATAAACGAGCCGGTTCTGGTCACGCACCGCGTAGCAGTAGCTCACGCGCATGCCGACGTCTTCGTAGGCCTTGATTGTCTGGCCGGCGCGCTTCTCGGCCTCGGGCAGAGTTCCCGGCAGCCAGCCCTGAATATGCTGCACCGTCGTGATTCCGGAGCCGATCATCTCGAAGGCCGAATAGAGGGTGTCGAGATAGAGGTCGACGTTACGGATCACCATGCGGGTGATGAACCACAATTCCAGCGGCATGTCGGGTGAGCCGAGCTGAACCGGCGTCAGGCCGACATGATGGTGGCCGTTGACGAAGCCCGGCAGCAGGATCTCCTTGCCTGTACCGATGACCGGCACGGTCGGGTGCCTGGCGTGCAGGTCCTCGTAGGTGCCGACTTCAATGATGATACCATCTTGCTGAAGGACCGCCCCGTCCTCGATCTCGTTCCAGGTGAAGCGGTCCTTGGTGCCCGTGATGGCGGCCCGGCTGCGGATCAGGCTGGTGGCCATGTCGGCTTCTCCTTCTGCGCCAACGGCAAGCAAGGGATATGCCAGCTACTTCCTCACCAGAGCCTTGTGCCGCTGACGTTCGATGTTTCCGAGATAGAGACCCGAGCAAATGATCACCCCGGCACCGACCCAGGTCCAGAAGTCGGGGAAGTCACCGAACACAAGATAGCCCAGCAGGGCGGCGCCGAGCAGCTGCACGTAATTGAACGGCGCCACGACGGCCGCAGGTGCCTGGCTGTAGGCGATCGTCAGGAAATAATGACCGACGCCGGCCATGACACCCATGCTGGCGAACAGCACCCAGTGCCAGCCCAAGGTCGGCGTCACCCACTCGAAGGGTAGCATCGGCAGCGCCGCTGCAGTACCGACGATCGTGGCCATCGTGGCCGACGCATCGGGCCGCTCGGCCTGCCCGTAACGCCGCGAGAAGAGCTGGTAGAGCGAACTCGAGATCGTGCTGCCGACGATCCACAGGGAATGCCACTCGAAGTGCGCGGAGCCCGGCCGCACGACGATCAAGGCGCCGACGAAGCCGACCATGACCGCCACCCAGCGCTTCGGACCGACCGGCTCGCCCAGGAAGCTCGACGACAGCGCGGTGACGAGCAGCGGGCTGGTGAGCGATATCGAGGCCGCCGAGGCCAGCGGCATGTCGACGATGCCGTGGAAATAGAGGAACGACGACAGGAACAGGAGCAGGCCGCGCACGATCTGGCTCGGCACGTTGTGCCAGCGGAACAGCGCCAGCCCGGCCCGCGGCAGGAAGATCGCCATCATGAAGACGAAGGCGAAGACGTAGCGGCCCCAGATCACCTCGATGACTGGATAGGTCTGACTGAGCGTCTTGGACATGGCGTTCAGGACGGAAAAGCACAGGACCGAAAAGATGATCGAGAGAATGGCCCGCAGGATCCGGTCGCTCGGCGGGGGCGCTTTGGCACTCATTGGCGGCAACTTACCCTGCTGGTCCCGACCAACAAGTGCAGGCACGGACTAAGCGGGCGCCCCTGGATGCATGGGTCGTTCCGGATGATGGCACTGGCCGCTTGCACGTCAGGTGCGCAGTTCCTTCGCCAGCTCCTGGTCGGAGGGCCACAACAGGAGCGAAACGGTCATGAGAATGCCAAGTCCGCCGGTGATGCTGGCGAAGCGGTCAACCCCCGGCATGATGCTGTCCGGCGGCGCCAGCCCCTGCACCATCGTGACCACGAAAACGAAGGCAAACTGCGTGCCGACATAGGGGACGCCGTGTCGACCCATCTGGATGTGCATGCCCACCCACACCACGCCACCGATCATGGCAAGCCACCAGAAGAAGGATTCGACCTGCAACGCGAGGCAGGCCAGAGCGACGAGGCCGCCCAGCAGGCAGCCCATGAACCGGTGGAACGACTTCTCGGCGACCAGATGACGCGTCGTCGTGCCGCCATCGGCGATCAGCGGCGCTGCCATCACGACGGCGATCGTGACCGCCATCTCGCCCACGTCCGGCAGGTCGGCCATCACCCAGACGATCATGACAGTGATCACGGAAATGGCGGCGCGAAACCCGTGAAGTACCGATGGCCACTGCGCACCCAGCAGGTGCCGCCAGCCCGGTGCCGTGGCCGGCGGCTCGGCGTGCCAGTCCTGCAGAAGCTTGGCCGTCACCATCGCGCAGGACACGCCGACCGCCACATCGAGCGTGCGGTAGCAGGCGATCTCGAACGCCTGGGTCGGATCGTTCAGGCTCATCAGCAGCACGAGGCTGGAGGTGATCGCCATGAAGAGCCAGGCCAGCCCGTGCGGGCTCACCTGCACGGCGACCACGCCGACCATCGTCGCACAGCCGAGGAACAGGCACAGCGCGACCTGGTCGTAGGGCAGCCAGCGCGCCATGACGAACCCGAGCATGGCGCCGGCGATCGTTCCGCTCAGGCGCAACAGGCCGCGCCGCACCGAGGCCGCACCGGTCGACATCAGGGACATGTAGCCGCTGATCGCCGCCCACCACGGCGCATCGAGCTGCATGGCGAGCGCCACCACGGTCGTGAGTATCACCGACACCGCCGCGACGGTGCCCATCCGCGATTGCGCCGGACGGGTGCCGATGTCGGCCAGCTCGCGCCAGAAACCGGTCAGGGTCCGGTCGAAGAGCCGAGCGCCTTCGCGGACATCCTCGGCGACCGCCCCGCCATAGCGCGCGATCTCCGAAACGCCCTTCACGGGAAGATCACGGTGCGCGCATCGGCGCCCATGTAGAGTTTGTAGCCGGGCGGCAGGTCTTCCAGAACGATGGTCACCGGGATGCGGCGCTGCAGGCGGATCCAGTCCGTCGTCGGCGCCACGTAGGGCAGCAGCTTGTCGACGCCCGGGTTGCGGCTGAAGCCGCGGGCGATGCCGGTGATGCGCCCCTTGTGGAAGTGCCACGGCGAGCTGTCGAGCCAGACCCAGGCCGTGTCGCCGACCTTGAAGTCACGGATGTAGTACTGCTTGTAATTGGCCATGATGCGCCAGGCATCCGAATCGACGATGCCGATCAAGGGTATGCCGGTCGTGGCCATGTCGCCCTTGCGGAGCGTGAGGTTGGTGATCGCCCCATTGTTCGGTGCATGCACGACGGTGCGGTCGAGGTTCCACTGGGCCGATGCCAACTGCGCCTTCGCGAGTTCCAGGGATGCCTGATGAGCACCGATGTCGGTTTCCGCCTTGGCGATGGTGACCGTCGAGATCTTCATCTCGGCCTGCGACCGGCGTAGTTCGTCATTGGCCCGGTCGAGTTCCGCGACCGGCGCGAACTGGCGCTTGGCAAGATCGAAAAACCGGCTCTGTTCCTGGGTGGCGTAGGTGTGAGCCGACGTCGAGACCTGCAGGGCCGCCTGGGCCAGCGCCAGCTCCTCCTGCGCAACCTTGAGCTGGGCCGCGGCGCGATCGATCTGAGCCTTCCATTGATTGACCACCAACTGGAACGGCTCGGGGTCGATCGTGAAGAGCTTGTCGCCGATCCTTACGTCCTGGTTGTCGACCACGTGGACCGCGATGATCTGCCCCGTCACCTGCGGCGCCACCGCCACCAGGTCGGAGCGGACATAGGCGTCGTCGGTGTAGGCCACGAAGTAGGTGATGACCTCGTACAGGATGAAGAGCCCGAGGATCGTGCCGCCGACCGTGAGCAGGCGATGCAGCCGGCTGGTCTCCACCGCTGGCCTCCCGGCTGGCGTCGGCTCGGGCTTCGCTGCGGTCGTCTCAACCGATGCGGGAGTCGCTGCGGCCGCGGCGGGCACGGTCTCGGCAGGCGTCTGTCCGGGAGGGGGCACGTCGGGCGGCATTGCGTCCGCAAACTAACGCGCCCGGCGCTAGAAGCCCATGCCCTTGATCTTGACCGCGAGCGCCGAAACGGAAAAAGGCTTGCCGAGGAAGTTCACGCCGGCATCGATGACACCGTGATGAACGATCGCGTTCGCGGTGTATCCCGTCATGTAGAGAACCTTGAGGTCGGGCCGCCGCGCCACCGCCAACCCGGCCAGCTGGCGCCCGTTCATCCCGCCCGGCAAACCGACATCGGTGAACAGGAGTGCGACATCGCCGTGCTTCTCCAGGACTCGGAGCGCCTGCTCGCCGTCGCCGGCCTCATGGACCGTGCAGCCGCACTCCCGGCAAGCCGCCACCGCGAACTCGCGTACGACGGGATCGTCTTCGACGACCAGCACGATCGGTCCCGCCCCGGCTGCGACACTGATCAGGGCCTCGCGTTCGGGTCCGGCGCCCGACTCGGCCTGGGTGCGCGGCAGGTAGATCTTCACCGTCGAGCCATGCCCGATTTCGCTGTAGATCTTCAGATGGCCGCCGATCTGCTTGATGTAGCCATAGGTCATGCTGAGGCCGAGCCCCGTGCCCTGCCCGCGTTCCTTGGTGGTGAAGAACGGCTCGAAGGCCCGCGCGATCGTCTGCTGGTCCATGCCGGTGCCGGTGTCGGAGACCGCGATCATGACGAACTGCCCCGGCGTCACCTCGGCATTGGCGGCGGCATAAGCGTCGTCGAGATGGGCATTGGCCGTCTCGATCGTGAGCGTACCGCCGCCCGGCATGGCATCGCGCGCGTTGATCGCCAGGTTGAGGATCGCGGCCTCGAGCTGGGCCGGATCGGCACTCGCGCGCCAGAGACCACCGCCCAGCACAGTCTCGATCTGCACGGTCTCGCCGAGGGTCCGCCGCAGCAGTTCCGACATGCCGGAGACCAGGCGGTTGGCATCGACCGCCTCGATCTGCAGCGGCTGCTGGCGGGCAAAGGCCAGCATACGCTGGGTGAGCGTCGTGGCGCGCGAGACCCCGGTCCGGGCGAGGTCGAGGAAGCGCACGACCTCGGGCGGCGGTTGCGGCACGCGCCGGCCGATCATCTCGATCGCTCCGCCGATACCGGTGAGCAGATTGTTGAAATCGTGCGCGATACCGGCCGTAAGCTGGCCGACCGCGGTCATCTTCTGCGACTGGCGAAGGCTCTCCTCCACGGATGCCCGCCGGATCTGTTCCTCGCGCAGCCGGTCGAGCGTCTCGGCCTGGCTTGCGGCCCGGCGCGAAGCGAGCAGCGCCAACGCGAACAGCGCCAGGGTCGCCGGCAGGCCGAACAGGAGATGCGTCCCCATGCGGTACATCCACGTCTCGCGCACCAAATCGCTGGCAACGCCCACCGCCACGTAGACCGGGAGGTCGGGAAGCTTGCGATAGCCGACCGTGCGGGCGATGCCGTCGATGCCGGACTGCGACGTGTTGTAGATGCCTTCATCCGGGTTCTTCGCGATAGACTGCATGAACTTCGAGCTGGGCGCGAACTTCGTCGTCCCGACCGACGCGGGAAAGCGCGCCAGCAGTTCACCATCGTCGCGTACCAGGGACGTCGTGTAATTGTCCGTCCCTGCCGCCTGCTGGAAGAAATTGCCGAAGTAGGACGGCGGTATGGCCACGAGGATGACGCCGTCGAAGCCACCGTCCGACGCCTGGCGCCGCTCGCTGTACTGGAAGATGTCGGCGCTCTTGATCCGGCTGCGGAACATCTCGCTGACGTAGCGCCGCTCGCCGCCGTCACGGTGAGCGATGAAATAGGGCCGGTCCGCGGCCGAGACATTGGCCGGCATGGGAAAGACGTTGGCGGCTACGAGCGGTCGGCCCTCCTTGTCGACGATGAACACGTCCTCGACCTGCGGCAGCCTTCGAACGAGGTGCTGGAGCTGTTCGTGCAGCCGGGCCTCGTGCTGCCGAATCTCGGAGTCGCTCATGTCGTCGATGAGCCCGAGCACGTTGCTCACCACGAGTTGCTGGGTCTCGAAGGTGGCGCGGGCACCGACATAGAGAAGATCGAGGGTGCGCCTCAGCCGTTCCTCGTACTGCCGCTGGGTGTCGCCATATGCCAGCCAGCTCGCGCCGACGAACAACAGAAGCGGCAAGATGATGGTCGCGGCCAGAAGAACAAACGACGCGTCCGCGGCCGTCGTACCGCGAAGCGTCCATGTCTGGAGTTTCAGGAGCCGCCGCACGTGCGCCTAGGGGTCTTTGCGAATGAGCGAGGCCACGAAGTTCGAGAGTTCCGACGCACTATAGGGCTTGGGAAACGAGTGCATCTTGATTCCGGCAGAAAGAGCGCTCGGCGCCGACGCGCCGGAGCAGCGGATGATCGGAACGTCCGGCCGGTGCCGCGCGGCAGCTTCGATCACCTTCTCGCCCGACATGTCGGGCAGACCGATATCGACGATGATTGCCCCGATTGGCCTGTCGCTTTCGATCACATCGAGGGCTTCGCGTCCCGTTGCCGCCTCGATGCACTCGACGCCGACATCGCTCAGCGCATCGACGAGGACGGCGCGGATCAGGAACTCGTCTTCGGCCAGCAACACACTCGACATGCGGAAGTCCTATTCGGCCGCTCTTGCCACATCGGACCTGGGCTTGAACGGAAGGATTGTTGTGGCGCGCACCGCGGGCAACGGCAAGGAAGGAGGTTCCACACCCAGCGTCCGCGCCGCGTTCCAGGCCCAGCGCGGATCGAGCAGGAACGGGCGCGCATGCGCCGTGCAGTCGGCCTCGCCCGCCGCGATGATCCTTTCCGCCTGCTCCGGCTCGGTGATGAGTCCGACGGCCCACGTCTTGATACCGGCTTCCTTGCGGACTCGGGCCGAGAACGGCACCTGGTAGCCGGGTCCGACCAATAGCTTCTGGCCCGGCGCATTGCCCCCCGAACTCACATCCACGAAGTCGCAGCCGAGCGCCTTGAGCTGGCGAGCCGTCTCCACGGTGTCCTCGAGGGTGATGCCGCCCTCGACCCATTCGACGGCCGACAGCCGGACGCCCAGCGCCTTTTCGGCGGGCCAGATCCTGCGTACGGCTTCGAACACTTCGAGCGGGAAACGGCGGCGCTTCTCGGCGGTGCCGCCATACTCGTCGGTGCGATGATTGCTGATCGGCGACAGGAACTGGTTGAGACAGTAGCCGTGCGCGCCGTGCAGCTCGACCACGTCGAAGCCCAGCCGCAGGCTGCGCTCGGCCGCGGAGACGAATGCCTCCTTCAAACGCTTCAGGCCGACCGCATCGAGCGCCACCGGCACGTGCCAGTTCTTCTCCGGATCGTAGGCCAGCGCCGACGGACCATAGGTCGTCCAGGGGAGATCGGGCGCATCCGCCTGCGTGAGCGGCCCGCCGCCCTTCCAGGGCCGCTGCGCCGACGCCTTGCGGCCAGCGTGAGCGAGCTGCACGCCGAGCTTCACCTCCGGCATCCAGCCGCGCACCCAGTCGATCACCGGCTTCAGCGCCGCTTCGTTCTCGTCGCTGTAGAGGCCGAGGCAGCCCTGGGTGATGCGGCCCTCGCGTTCGACATGGGTCGCTTCGAGGCAGAGCAGGCCGGCGCCCGACATGGCGAGCATGCCGTAATGGACCTGGTGCCAGGGCTGGGCGCTGCCGTCGACGGCCGAGTACTGGCACATCGGCGAAACCACTATGCGGTTCGGAAGCGTCACGCCGCCGAGCTCGACGGGTGTGAAGAGTTGGGCGGTCATGGAAGTCCTCGGAGGGTCAGCCGTTGATGGAAGGTCCGGCCTCGTGGCCCAGCCACTCCTCGATCAGGCGGCGGGCGATCGAATCGCGTCGCGGCATGAAGAAGGAACCGTCCTTCGGGAGATTTTCGGTGCGCAATTCCTCGCGGCTCATCCAGCGGGCGCTCTCGAGCTCGGACTCGTTGACGCTGAAGTCCAGCGACTCGGCCTCGGCATGGAAGCCGATCATCACCGACGCTGGGAACGGCCAAGGCTGGGACGAGCGATAGATGACGTCCTTAACCTTGACCTTCACTTCCTCGTAGACCTCGCGGGCCACCGCATCCTCGAAGCTCTCGCCCGGCTCGACGAAGCCCGCAAGGGTCGAATGCATGCCACGCGGGAAATGCTTGCCGCGGCCCAGCAGGCACTTGTCGCCGTGATGCACCAGCATGATCACCGCGGGGTCGGTGCGCGGGAAGGTCTCGGTCTTGCAGTTCTCGTTGGTGCACATGCGCACGTGCCCGCCGCGCGTCACCTTAGTGGTCGCGCCGCAGACGCCGCAATAGCGATGGCGGCGGTGCCAGTAGGTCATGCCGCGCGCATAGGCGAGGATCGAGCCCTCGCGGGCGAACAGCAGCGGACCGACCTGCCTCAGGTCGACGAACTCGCCGAGGTCCTTCAGCGGCACGTCCTTGCCGGTGACGTCGACGGCGAAGTAGGGCGTGCCCTCGACATAGCCGAGGAAGATCTGGACGTCGCTCGAATTGGCGACGGCGCGGCCCATCATGCCCTGCAGGAACACCGCTTCGGGATTGCCGCCGGTCTTCACCAGGTTCTTCTCTGTGTCGATCGGCACGAAGCGGGCGGCCCCCGAGGAGGCCAGTTCGATCATGCGTTCATCGTTCTCGCGCTCATGGCTGGCACGGTCGATTTCGGCGCTGGAATAGGGATTTCTTGGATTTCTCATAGGCCGCGGACCGTGCCACAGGGCCGCCCGCGCCGCAATTCACACGAGCGCGCGCTCCAGCACCTGCGCCACGTGTATCGCCTGTCGGTCGGAGCCGTCGGCGATCTGGTGCCGACAGGAGGTGCCGTCCGCCACGACCAGCGTTCCCGCATCGGCCTTGCGCACCGCCGGCAGCAGCGAAAGCTCGGCCATGGCGATCGAGGTTTCGTAGTGCTCGGCCTCGTAGCCGAAACTGCCGGCCATACCGCAGCAGCTCGACTCGATGGGCGTCACCGTGAGATCGGGGACCAGCGCGAGCGCCTCCTGCACAGCGCTCATCGCGCCGAAGGCCTTCTGGTGGCAGTGGCCGTGGAGCAGCGCCGACTTCTCCGCCAGCGGCTTTAGTGCCAGATCGAGCCGCCCCGCCTTCTTCTCGCGCGCGAGGAACTCCTCGAACAGCATCGCGTGGGCAGCGACCAGTTCGGCGTCCTCGCCGAGGCCCAGGGCCAGGAATTCGTCGCGCAGCGTGAACAGGCAGGATGGTTCGAGGCCGATGATCGGCACGCCCTTCTGCGCGAAAGGCTTGAGCGCGTTCAGCGTGCGCAGCGCCTCGCCCCGCGCCCGCTCCACCTGGCCGGTCGCCAGATAGGTGCGGCCACAGCACAGGGCCGGCGCGCCGAGGGTCGGCCAGGCGACGGCCACGCGATGGCCCGCCGCGGCCAGCACCCGGCGGGCGGCGTGCAGGATCTCGGGCTCGAAATTGTTCGAGAAGGTATCGGCGAAGATCACCACCGTGGCGTCGTGATCGTCGACCTCGGTGGTCGACAGGAACGTATCGCCGCGCCACTGCGGCAGGCGCCGCTGCTTGGCGAAGCCGAGATAGGACTGCACGAACCAGGCCGCGTTGAACAGCCAGGGCAGGCGCCGTGCCCACGGCGCCATCGACGGGGTGGCGCCGACCAGCCGGTCGCGCCAGCTCAGGCCCTTGGCCATGCGGCGCGCCGACTTCACCTCGATCTTCATGCGCGCCATGTCGACGCCGGTCGGACAGTCGCGCTTGCAGCCCTTGCAGCTCACGCAGAGGTCCATCGCGGCGGCCACCGCATCGGAACGCAAGCCCTCCGATCCGAGCTGGCCGGACAAAGCGAGGCGAAGCGTGTTGGCGCGGCCGCGCGTCAGGTGCTTCTCGTCACGCGTCACGCGGAAGGACGGACACATGGTGCCAGCGTCGAACTTCCGGCAATGGCCGTTGTTGTTGCACATCTCCGCGGCCTTCGCGAAGCCGCCCGCCAGGTCGCCGCCGCTGCCCGGCGCGGTCAAAATCTCGGTGACCGGATCGGTCTGGACGTTCCACGCCGACCAGTCGAGGACCGGTTCGTACTTGATCGATTCGTAACCCGGCTTGAAACGAAACAGCGATCGGTCGTCCATGCGCGACGGCCGCACGATCTTGCCCGGATTCAGGATGTTCTCGGGATCGAACAGGTCCTTCACCGTCTCGAACGCCTTGGTGAGGCGCGGCCCGAACTGCCAAGCCACCCACTCCGAGCGCACCAGCCCGTCGCCGTGCTCGCCCGAGAAGGCGCCCTTGTACTCGCGCACCAACGCCGAAGCCTCCTCGGCGATCGCGCGCATCTTCTCGGCACCGTCGCGGCGCATGTCGAGGATCGGCCGGACGTGAAGCGTGCCGACCGAGGCATGGGCGTACCAGGTGCCGCGCGTGCCGTGCTTGCCGAACACGTCGGTCAGGCGCTGCGTGTAGTCGGCGAGATGTTCGAGCGGGACGGCGCAGTCCTCGATGAAGGAGACCGGCTTCCCGTCGCCCTTCATCGACATCATGATGTTGAGGCCGGCCTTGCGGACCTCCCAAAGTTCCGACTGCGGTCTGGGTTCCGGCATCTCCACGACGCTGCCCGGCATGCCGAGATCGGCCATCAGCTCGACGAGGCGCGCGAGGTCGCGCAACTGGTCCTCGCGCTCCTCGCCCGCGAACTCGACCAGCAGGATCGCCTCGGGCTGGCCGATCAGCGCCCGCTCGATCACCGGCCGGAAGGCGGGATTGGCGCGCGCCAGTTCAATCATCGTGCGATCGACCAGCTCCACGGCGGCAGGCTTCAGCTTGACGATGTGCTGGGCGCTGTCCATCGCCTTGTAGAAGCTGGGGAAGTTCACGACGCCCAGCGTTTTGTGCTTCGGCAGTGGCGCCAAGTTGAGCGTTATGCGCTCCGTCACGGCGAGCGTGCCCTCGCTCCCCACCAGCAGGTGCGCGAGGTTCACCGAATTGTCGGTCGTGTAGGGGCGCTCCGACTGCGGGAAGAAGATGTCGAGGTTGTAGCCGCCGACCCGCCGCAGCACGTGCGGATACATGCGCTCGATCTCGGCGCGCTCAGCGAAGGCCAGCTCCGCTACCTTGTCGGCGATGGCGCGCACGCCCGCGGGCATGTCTTCCGGTCGCGCCGATCCGAAGCGCGCGCGCTGGCCGTTGGCCAGCAGCGCGTCGATCGAGGCCACGTTGTGCACCATGTTGCCGTAGCGGATCGAGCGCGAGCCGCAGGAATTGTTGCCGGCCATGCCGCCCAGCGTGCACTGCGCCGAGGTCGAGACGTCGACCGGGTACCAGAGCCCGTGCGGCTTGAGCCAGGCATTGAGATGGTCGAGCACGATGCCGGGCTGGACCGTCACCTGCCGCTTGCCCTTGTCGAAGCCCACCACCTCGCGCAGGTACTTCGAGCAGTCGATGACCAGCGCTTCGCCCACCGTCTGGCCGCACTGCGACGTGCCGGCGCCCCGCGGCAGGATGGCCGCCCTGGCGTCGCGCGCCACGTCCACGGCGAGCGCCAGGTCGGCCTCGTCGCGCGGGATCACGACGCCCACCGGCTCG
Source organism: Reyranella sp. (assembly GCA_017990895.1). Classification (GTDB taxonomy): domain Bacteria; phylum Pseudomonadota; class Alphaproteobacteria; order Reyranellales; family Reyranellaceae; genus Reyranella. Next base: position 11,330 of record JAGNNA010000020.1, on the reverse strand, counting down.
ATCTGGTAGATCGACGCATCGGTCGAATAGCGTCCGCGAGAGGCCCGATCGAACAGGACCTCCCCCTTGAGGCTGCGCCGCAGGTTTTGTTCGAGCTTGCTCATGTCCGACGACACCCAATAGCGCCCTCACCGCCCGCGTCATACGCGGACAGGGAGGGCGTTGTGATTGAAAGCGGGTTCATCGGAGGCCCGGCATCCTCAGTCCAGCTTGATCCCAGCCGTCGCGACGACCTTCTGCCACTTCTCGATCTCGGCGCGGATGCGCTTGGCGAATTCGGCGGGCGACTCGCCGCCGGCCTGGGCGAGTTGGTCCTTCCAGATGGACTGCAACTTGGGCACCGCGAGTGCCTTCACGATCTCGTCGTACATGCGCTTGACGATGGGCTCCGGCGTACCCTTGATCGCCCACATCCCGTACCAGGTCGAGACGATCCACGCCGGGATGCCAATCTCGGCGGAGGTCGGCATGTCGGGGAACTCCGGCACGCGCTGGCTGGTCGCCACGGCGAGGCCGCGCAGCTTGCCCGCCTTGATCTGCTGGGCCGAGGTGCCCATGCCGTCGAACATCATGTCGGCATTGCCGGCCAGCAGGTCCTGCATCGCCGGACCCGCGCCGCGGTAGGGCACGTGCACGATCTCGGTCTTGGTCTCGAGCTTGAACAGTTCGCCGGCGAGGTGGTGGGCGGTGCCCGTGCCGGGCGACGCGTAGTTCACCTTGTTGGGGTTCGCCTTCACGTAGGCGATGAATTCCTGCGCGGTCTTGACCGGAATCTTGTTGGGGTTGATCGAGATCACCTGGGGCACCAGCGCGATCATGGTGATCGGCTCGAAGTTCTTCTCCAGGTCGTAGTCGAGGTTCTTGTAGACTGAGGGCGCGATCGTATGGTGGATCGCACCGACGAAGAACACCGAGCCGTCGGGCTTCATCTTCGCAGCCTGCGAGGCGCCGACGGTGCCGCCCGCGCCGCCTTTGTTGTCGACGATGATCTGGCAGCCGAGCTGCTCACCGACCTGGGCGGCGAGCGGGCGGGCGAACACGTCGGTGCCGCCGCCGGCCGGGAACGGATTGATCCAGGTGATCGTCTGGGGCGGCCACGCCTGCTGGGCGCGGGCCACGGCCGGAGCCGCCAGGGTGGCGGCGAGGCCGAGTTGGAGGGCACGGCGGCGCGAAGTCTTGGAAATCGTCGTCATGGCACTTTTCCTCCCTGAAGGTTCTTGTCGTCCTTGTTTTCCATGGAATCGAGCACGGCCTGCTGCTTGGCACGCAGGTGCCCCACGAGCAGGTCACGTAGCGCAGCGCCATCCCGCGCGGCAAGCGCCTCGATCATCGCGCGATGTTCGGCGACCGCCTGGTCCCACTTGGCAGGGTTGAGGTTGGACCGGAACCTGAGGGCATGCAGTCTTGCATTGAGCGTGCGGTAGGTCTGCTCCAGCACGGCGTTGTCCGCGAGGGCATTTAGCCGGTCGTGGATCAGGCGATTGATCCGGTAATAGGCGGGCAGGTCGCGGCCAGTATGGGCGGCCTCCATTTCCGCCTGAAGCGCTTTCAGATCGGCGATGTCGGCGTTAGTGACCCGGGCCACAGCGAGTTCACCCGCCAGCCCCTCCAGCGCCCCCATCACTTCGAAGGCGCCGCGCACGTCGGCAGCCGACAGGGCGACGACCTGGGCGCCCCGGTTGGGCAGCTGCACCAGGAGCCCGTCGGCCGCGAGCATGCGGAAGGCCTCGCGCAGGGGCGTGCGCGACACGCCCAACCTCTCGCTGAGCTCGCGCTCGTTCAGCTTGGCGCCCGGCGCCAGCTCGCCCTCGATGATGAGGGCACGCAGCCGTTCGGCCGCCGCCTCGGGCAGCGTCGAACGGGCAATCGGAAAAGCCAAACCATCCATCTCTGGACTCACTCTGGCATATTGTATACAAAATGCAACAGCCAAGCCGAGAGGAAGCCCCAGATGCGCCTGAACTCCCACCCCGCCGGACGCCATTTTCTGCAGATTCCGGGCCCGACCAACGTCCCGGACCGCGCTCTTCGCGCGATGGATTATCCGACGCTCGATCACCGCGGTCCGGAGTTCAACGCGCTGGCCAAGAAGGTCCTCCGTTCGGTCCGCCAGATTTTCCAGACGAAACAACCGGTTATCGTCTATCCCGCATCCGGCACAGGAGCCTGGGAAGCCGCCCTCGTGAACACCCTGTCGCCCGGCGACCTGGTGCTGATGTGGGAGACCGGCCACTTCGCGTCTCTTTGGAAAAAGATGGCCGACAAGCTTGGAGTCAAATCGGAATTCATGGGCGGCGACTGGCGCAAGCCGGCCGATCCCGCGGCGATCGAGAAGCGCCTGAAGGAAGATACCGGCCACGCCATCAAGGCGGTCTGCATCGTCCACAACGAGACCTCGACGGGCGTGGTGAGCGACATTTCGGCGGTACGGCAGGCCATCGATGCGGCTAGGCACCCGGCCCTGCTGCTGGTCGACACGATCTCCTCGCTGGGCTCGATCGACTATCGCCACGATGCCTGGGGTGTCGACGTGACGGTGGCCGGCTCGCAGAAGGGTCTGATGCTGCCGCCCGGCCTCTCCTTCAACGCCCTGAGCGAAAAGGCGATCGAGGCGTCCAAGGCCTCGAAGATGGTGAAGGCGTTCTGGAACTGGGACGAGATGCTGGCGGCCAACGCCAACGGCTGGTTCCCCTACACGCCCGCCACCAACCTGCTCTACGGTCTCAACGAGGCCTGCGACATGCTGCTGGAGGAAGGGCTCGACGCGGTATTCGCCCGTCATGCCCGCCATGCCGAGGCGACGCGCACCGCCGTCACCGCCTGGGGCCTGGAGATCCTGTGCAGCGATCCCAAGGCCTATTCGGGCTCGCTGACGGCGATCGTCATGCCCGAGGGCCACGATGCCGACGCCTTCCGCAAGGTCGCGCTGGAGAACTTCAACATGTCGCTCGGCCAGGGCCTGACCAAGGTCGCGGGCAAGGTCTTCCGCATCGGCCATCTCGGCGACTTCAACGACCTGATGCTGATGGGCACCCTGTCCGGCGTCGAGATGGCGCTGGGCCTCGCCGGAGTACCGCACAAGGCGAGCGGCGCGCAGGCGGCCCTCACCTACCTCCGCGACACCGCACCGGGCGCCCGGAAAGGTTGAGCCGGTGAGTGTCTACGCGACACCGGCCTCGCCATAGGTCCAGCCAGCCGAGACGCCTCTGCGCCGGAGGGGTCGCGTTTGGCTGGACAGTCTGCCGGATTTCGCCGCGAACTTCAGATTACGCCAAAGGCGCGCATGGCCTCGGCGACGCGTATGAACCCGGCGATGTTGGCTCCCAGCACATAGTTGCCGGGTGATCCATACTCGTCGGCCACTTCCGCACACCGGTCGTGGATCCCGTTCATGATGGTCGCCAAACGCTCCTCGGTCGCCTCGAAGGTCCAGGAATCCCGCGAGGCATTCTGCTGCATTTCGAGCGCGCTCGTGGCGACGCCACCGGCATTGGCCGCCTTGCCGGGGGCGAACAGCACGCCGGCGTCGAGGAACAGCCGGACCGCCTCTGGCGTGCACGGCATCTTCGCCCCCTCGCCGGTCGCCAGCACGCCGTTCTTCACCAGCTCGCGCGCGTCATGTCCGGTCCGTTCGTTCTGAGTCGCGGACGGCATGGCGATATCCGCCGGAACGTCCCAGATGCATCCCTGTGGCACGAAAATCGCGCCTACGCCCCGCAACTTCGCATAATCCTCGACCCGCCCCCGCCTCCTCTCCTTAACTTCCTTGAGAAGGCCGAGGTCAATTCCGGCCTCGTCGAGGACATAGCCACCGGAGTCGGAGCAGGCGACGACGCGGCCACCGAGCTCCATCGCCTTCTCCATCGTGTAGATCGCGACGTTGCCGGAGCCCGACACCGCGACCCTCGAGCCATCGAAGCCCTGACCACGTGTCCGGAGCATGCGCTCGACGAAGAACACTGCGCCGTATCCGGTCGCTTCTGTGCGCACGCGCGACCCGCCCCACGCCAGCCCCTTGCCGGTGAGGACGCCCGATTCGTAGCGGTTGGTCATGCGCTTATACTGGCCGAACATGTAGCCGATCTCGCGCTGACCGACCCCGATGTCGCCGGCCGGCACGTCGGTATATTCGCCGAGATGACGCGACAGCTCGGTCATGAACGACTGGCAGAACCGCATGACCTCGCCCGCCGACTTGCCTTTGGGATCGAAGTCGGAGCCACCCTTGCCGCCGCCGATCGGCATACCCGTCAGTGCGTTCTTGAAGACCTGTTCGAAGCCGAGAAATTTGACCGTACCGAGATACACCGTGGGATGAAAGCGCAAGCCGCCCTTGAACGGTCCGAGCGCTGAATTGAACTGTACGCGGAAGCCACGATTGATCTGCACCCGGCCGCGGTCGTCGACCCAGGGCACGCGGAAGATGACCTGACGCTCAGGCTCGCAAATACGCTCGATCAGCGCGTCCTGCGTGTAGTCGGGATGCTTGGCGATTACGGCTCCGAGGCTTTCGAGAACCTCGCGCACTGCCTGATGAAATTCCGCTTCGCCCGGATTGCGGCGCAGAACATCCGCGAAAATCGGTTCGAGCTTTTCGTCGAGCATCGGTCTTGTTCCTCCGTGACATCTTGGGACGAGACGAGGAACACTGCACGTCTCTACCCGCAAGAGGCACAAGGCCGCACGAGAGAGGTGACGCGGCCCCTCGCCTCGCCGCCTGGTACGCCACCGTCGCGCAAACGCCCTCGGTCAAGTCGACCGAACGGCCAAGACGCCGCTGCGGTAACGCGGTCAGTATGGCTCGATCGTTCGCTTGCGCTCGCTACGCGGCGGCGGCGACGGCAACGTCGCCAGCGTGTTCAGCAGGATGGGACGCGTGTCGGCCGGATCGATCACGTCGTCGTAGCCGAAGCGGCCGGCCACCTCGAGGGCGGTATTGTAGCGCTTGAGCTCGTCGGTGCGCTCGCGATGCCGCATCGCGCGGCCCTCGACATCCTCGATCCCGTCAAGCTCGCGGCGATAGATGATGCTCGCCGCGCCTTCCAGCCCCATACCGCCGAACTCGGCCGTCGGCCAGGCGAGCAGGATCGCGGGATCGAGCGGGCGCGATCCCATGATGTAGTAGCCCAGCCCGTAGGCCTTGCGCAGCACGACCGTCATGATCGGCATGGTGGAATTGGCAAGCGCCGCCAGCAGCCGGGCGCTGCGCCTGACGAGCCCCGTCTTCTCGATGTCCGGCCCCACCATCAGGCCGGGCGTGTCGCACAACACCAGCAGCGGCAGGTCGAAGGCGTCGCAGAGCTGCACGAAGCGCGCGGCCTTCTCGCAGGCCGGCCCGTCCATCGCGCCGGCCAGGAACATCGGCTGGTTGGCGATCACGCCGACCGGCCTGCCGCCAAGCCGCGCCAGGGCGGTCACCATCGCGCGACCATATCCTCCGCGCAGCTCCATCACGCTGTCGATATCGGCGATGCCACGGATGACCCTGCGCACGTCGTAGGCCCGGCGTGGATTGTCCGGCACGAGGGTGCGCAAGGCCGCCGGATCGGGCGCCTCGCCCGGCGGCAGCGAAGGGCCGAAATATGAGAGGTATCGTCTGGCGGCCTCGATCGCTTCGGCCTCGCCATCGACCAGCACGTCGACGGCGCCCGCCGCGTAGTGGACCTCCGACGGGCCGATCTCCTCCGGCTTCAGCTTGATGCCGAGCGCCGCCTCGACGAGCGGCGGTCCGGCCATGCCCATGGCGCTGTCACGAGTCGCGATCAGCAGGTCCGACATGCCGGCCAGGTTCGCATGGCCCGCGAAGGCGCGGCCGGGCACGATCGCGATCGTCGGCACGAGCCCCGAGAGGCGCGCGAACAACACGAAGGTATGAGATGCCCCGCGGCCCTCGACCTTCATGTCGTGCGGCCTCGCTCCGCCTCCATCGAGCCAGCAGATCACGGGCAGCCGGTTCTGCAGGGCATGCCCGAACATCCGGCTGATCTTGGCGTGGTTGTTGGCACTCTGCGTACCGGCATAAACGCTGTAGTCGTAGAACACGATGTCGACGGCACGGCCATCGACCCGCGCCGTGCCCATCACCAGCCCGTCGGCGGCGCCCTGCATGTCGGCAAGGGCCGGCCGCACGAGGCCGCCATATTCGACGAACGAGCCGTCATCGGTGAGAGCCGCGATGCCCTCGCGTGCGGTCCACCTCCCCCGCTTTTTCTGCCGCGCGACGGCATCGGGCCGCGCGGCGTCCTCGAGGGCCGCCCGCGCCTGTCGCACCTGCTCGACGCTGACGCGCGGCATGTCGGTCTTCTCGTCGACGGACATCACTCCGCCTTGATGTTGGCGGCGCGGATCACCTCGCGATAGTTGCGCCTGTTCTCGTCCATCGTCTTCTTCAGGGCCGCCGAATCGGCGAAGGCGGGCACCATGCCGTTGTCGAGCAGCTTCTGGCTGACCGTTGGGTCGTCGACGGCGGCCTTGATCGCCTTCTCCCAGCGCTCGACGACCGCGTCCGGCATCCCCTTGGGACCGCAGAGGCCAAACCACGCATAGGTCTCGAAGCCTGGCACCACCTCGGCGATCATCGGCGCCTCGGGGAAGAAGCGCTTGCCGAGCGGATCACCCAGTCCCAGCAGGCGCAACTGTCCGGAGCGGATGTGGCCGATCACGTCGCCGAGGTTGGTGATCGAGAAGCTCGTCCGGTTGGCGAGCAGATCCTGCAGCGCCGCCTGCGAGCCCCTGTACGGCACGTGCACCATCTTGGCGCCGATCTTCTGGCCCAGGAGTTCGGTCGACAGGTGCTGCACCGATCCCACGCCGGGGGTGGCGTAGCTCACCTTGCCGGGATTGGCGCGGGCATCGGCGACCAGATCCTGCACCGAACGGTAGGGGCTGTCCTTGCTGACGACGAGCCCGAAGGTCGACCGCAGGAGCTGTCCGATGCCGATCAGGTCGGTCGCAGGATTGATCGGAAGCTGCGCACCGGGCAACTCGGTCACGATGGTCATGTTGCCGGTGGTGCAGAAGAGCACGTTGCTGCCATCCGTCGGACCGCGGGCTGCTCCTTCCGCGGCGATCATGCCGTTGGCGCCGGTGCGGTTCTCGACCACCACACGCTGCCCCAGCTCCTTGGACGCCACGTCGGCCAGCAGCCGCGCCGCCAGATCGCCGGAGCCGCCGGCGGCAAAACCATAGAGCATCCGAACGGGCTGTTGCGCCGCGGCCGTGTTGAGCGTCAAGGCGATGAGCGCCACTCCGAACGTTGGCAGTGCCAAGCCGAGCAGTCTTCTACGCATGCGTTTCCTCCGTTGTTGTATTCATCGGTGCTGCACGAGGCAGGTCGTCTGACGTCAGATGGGCGCGATCGATCGGAACTTGGGCGGATGGTCGGCGGGACGCCGCGGCTGCGCGGAGTCGAGTACCTCGGCAAGGCGGCGGCGCGTGTCGCGCGGATCGATGATGTCGTCGATGCCGAATCCCTCGGCGGCACGCAGCGCGCCGATGCGCGCCCGTGTCTGATCAATCATCTCGGCCCGCCGCGCGGCGGGATCGGGAGCCGCCTCGTATTCCTTGCGGAAGGCCACGTCGATCGCGCCCTCGATCGACATGGCGCAGATCTCCGCCGACGGCCAGGCGAATGCGGCATCCGCCGAGTAGCTGCGGCCGCCGCACATCGCGAAGTAGCCGAGGCCATATCCCTTGCGCAGGACGACCGAGACGCGCGGCACCGTGGCGTGTCCCCATTCGAACACCAGCTTGGCGCTGCGCCGGCCGAGGCTGGTCCGCTCGGCGCTCGAGCCGATCGAGAAACCCGGCACGTCGATGAAGGAGACGATCGGCAGGCCGAAGGCATCGCAGAGGGCGATGAAATGGGCCCCCTTCTCGCAGGCATCGCTGTTGATCATGCCGCCCAGCCGCAGCGGCTGGTTGGCGAGGAAACCGACGGCCCGGCCGCCCAGCCGGGCAAAGGCCGTCACCATGTTGCCCGCGAAGGTCGGCTTCAGCTCGAACAGCGTGCCGGGATCGGCGATCTCCTGCAGTACCTTGCGCACATCGTAGGCCTTGCGCGTCGAGACCGGCACCAGGTCGAGGATCGAATCGGGCATGCGGCCAAGCGGGCGCGGGTCGGGGATCGTCTGCTGCGGCGCGCGTGCATTGCTCGGCAAAAAGGACAGAAAGCGCTTCGCTGCCGCGATGGCCTCGTCTTCGCTGTCGACCCCGAGATCGGCGATGCCCTGGCGATCGACCTGTACGTCGGCGCCGCCCAGCTCCATCGCGTCGACGTCCTCGCCCGTTGCCGCCTTGACCAGCGCCGGACCCGCGATGCCCATCGTCGAGAGGCCGCGCACCATGACGACGCAATCGGCCATGCCGGCGTAGTTGGTCGGCCCGGCAAAGCCCGCGCCCAGCATCAGCGCGACCATGGGCACCCAGCCCGAGGCGCGCGCGAAATTATGGAAGGTCGTGTTGGCGTTGGCGAAGTGGCGGGCATCCTGCCCGTCCTGGATGCGGTGGCCGCCACCGTCGAGGATCATCACCAGCGGCAGGCCGCGCGTGATAGCGATCTGCAGCGACCGCTGAACCTTGGCGCTGCCCAGTTTACCGATGCTGCCGCCATGGACGGAGAAGTCCTGCGAGAAGACGACGACCGGCCGGCCCTCGATCAGCGCCGTGCCGGCCACCACGCCGTCGGCCGGCGACGCCGTGCGCACGGGAAACTTCTCGGCGCCGACGCCGTCCTCTTCGGCCGCGACGAAGCCACCCATCTCGCAAAAGGACCCGGCGTCGACCAGCCGCGCGATGCGCTCGCGGGCGCTCAACCGCCCGCGCCGGGCCAGCTTCTCCATCGCGGGCTGGCGGGCCGGGTCGCCGATGGAAGCCCGAACCGCCTCCACCCTGTCGATCAGGTCGCGCATCGTGGGATCGCCGGACATGGTCGCTCCTAGGAAGACATCTTGGTGAGGCGCTCGCGGCGCACCCGAATGCCGGCGGCTTCGCGATCCCAGGTATCGGGCGTGACGCCGTCGTCGCGCAGCAGGTTCTTCTGCACCTTCTGCGTCGGTGTCTTGGGAAGCTCCGGCAAAACGCGCACATACCGGGGCACCATGAAGTGCGCCATTCGCGGCAGCAGGAACTCCAGGATCTCGGCAGGGTCGATCGACTTTCCCGCGACGGGCGCGAGCACAGCGAGCACCTCGTCCTCGCCAAGTTCCGACGGCACGGCGACGGCGGCGGCTTCGCGCACCGCCGGATGGGCCATCAGCTCCGCCTCGACCTCGAAGGAGGAGATGTTTTCCCCGCGGCGGCGGATCGCGTCCTTCAGCCGGTCGACGAAGAAGAAGTTGCCGTCAACGTCGCGCCGGAAAACGTCGCCGGTGTGGAACCAGCCGTTGCGCCAGGCGCGCGCGGTGGCCTCCGGATTGTTGTGATAGCCGTGGTTCATGGTCCACGGCGTATCGCTGCGCACGATCAGCTCGCCGGTCACGCCCGGTGCCACTTCGCAGTCATGCTCGTCGACGATGCGCGCCTCGATGCCGGGCCGCGGGCGTCCGCACGTCCCGCGGACCGACGGGTTGCGCTCCGACACCAGCGGCCAGGACGTCTCCGTCATGTTGAAGGTCGTGTAGACATCGACGCCGAAACGCTCGGCGAAGGCCTCTGACGCGTCGCTGAGCGGCACCAGTACGACCTTCCTCAGCGTGTGGTCGCGATCACCCGGTCCCGGCGGCAGCTTGAGCAGGAATGGCACCATGGCACCGAGCAATGTCAGGCAGGTCGTGCCGGTGGCCCGCACCGTGTCCCAGAAGGTGTAGGTGTCGAACGACTCGACGAGCGCGATCGAGCCGCCCTTCACCAGCATGCGGTAGATGGCGCCCGTCCCTCCCGCATGGAACAGGGGCAGGTTCACCATGTTGCGGTCGTCTTCCGTCGCCGCATAGAAGGCGTTGGCCGCCGACGCCGCGTGCAGGTACGAACACAGCACGCCCTTCGACGGGCCGGTCGTCCCGGACGTGTAGATCACCGACTGCGTGTCCCACGGCATGATCGCCCTCGCCGGCGGCGTGGGCGCGCTCCCGGGCCGGCGCACCGACTGCGCGCTCTCGACCGGCACCCTGCGATGGATCGCGCTTGCGTCGATCGCGTCGAGGCGCGGCAGCAGGTCGGGATGGCCGACGATCAGGCGCGCGCCGGAGCTGCGGACGGCGTGCTCCAGGATCTGGCCGCGATAGGCGAGGTTCAGCGGAATGTAGATCGCACCGAGATAGTTGATGGCGAACCAGATGCGCAGCGCCTCGGGTCCATTGGGCAACCATGTCAGGACCGGCTCGTCCTGCTGCACGCCCAGTGCCTGCAGCGCCGCTGCCGTCTCGCGCACCTGGTCGCGCAGCTCGCGATAGGTCCAGGTGGCGCCGCCGTCGGCGAACTGCACGAACACCTTGTCCGGTGTCTCGCGGGCACGCCGGTCGAGCAGCGGCTGCAGCACGCTTTCCTCGGGCGCCGGGATGCGCTTGTCGTACCAGCCCGTCATTGCAGGCGCTCCACATGTGACAGAAGGATCTTCTTGGACCGCGCGAAGTCGGCATCGGAGCGATCAAGCAGGTACTGGATGACGAGACCGCGCATGGCCGCCAGCAGGAAACGCGCCTCGCCACCGCAATCGACGCGCCGGCCGATTTCACCGGCTCGCCGGGCCTGGCGAAGATTGTCCGCGAGCCCGTCGCACCACCGGCCGGTGACGCGCGCGACGTGAGGTTGGAGCTCGGGCATGACGAAAAGCGATTCCGTATAGATCGAATAGAGCGCCGCGGTGGATGTAATGTCGCGCTCGACGCTGGCGAGATGCGCCGCCATGCGCAGCCTCACCGCCTGCATCCCCTTCGCCCCCTCCAGCACCGTCGCGATATGCGCCTGGAACCACGCGTCCATCGCATCGAGCAGCGCCGTGATCAGCCCCAGCTTGCTGTTGTAGCGTTCCACCGGCAGGCCGCGGCTGTACCCGGCGGCCATCCCGACATCGGCCAGACTCGTGCCGGACACGCCCCGCTCGGCAAACAAGCGCGCGGCGGCCCGCAGCATGCGGCGGTCCGATTCCCGCCGCCGGTTCGCCTGTGTGCGGCGCGGCCCTGAATAACCTGCTTCATCGGTCGATGGGATCATGCGGTCCGATTCAAAACTTGCTTGCTGGTTAGCAAGTATCTTACGATAACACGACAAGAACCAGCAGAAAGAATCACGATGATCCACGGGAGGATCGGCCGCCGGGGCTTCATCGCGGCGAGCGCGGCAGCGGGAACGGTGGTGCCGATGGGCGCCTTCGGCCAGTCAGCGGATTGGCC
>JAGNNA010000279.1 GCA_017990895.1 Reyranella sp. | reverse complement strand
GAGCTTGTGTTTCCCGTCGCCGATACGCTCCAGGCGCTGCGCGTTCCCTATGTCTTCGCCAGCGGTCGCTCGACGGCCCTGATGCCCCTGCGCCATGGCGACCGCCCGTTCTTCGACAAGCCCTTCCGCTCCGAGCAGTTGGTCGAGGCGCTGGCGAGCATGCTGGCCGGGCAGAGCACCTCCTAGGTCCGCAAAGGCGAGGAGGTATCAAGAAGACGCCCGGAGAGCGGCTCTCCAGCCGGGACAGCCTCGAAGATCCGGCCGATTCCGATTGGACGGAGCGCCGCGTCGGTTCGCTCGACGATCAAGGCATCGAAACCATACTTCTCGGCGAGTGCCCCGCTTTCTGTCGGCCCTAGAACCATGAGCGCGGTCGCCCATGCATCGGCCTCCATGCAGCTCGACGCAACCACCGAAACCGACGCGATCGCATTGTCGATCGGACCGCCGCGCCGCCGGTCCATCGTGTGCGAAAGCCGGGTCCCTCCGAGCTCGATCCAATGGCGGTAGTCGCCCGAAGTGGCGACGGCAGCGTCCTGCAACTCGATGACGCCAAGCGGACTGCGGAGTTCGTAGTCGGGCTTCTCCACGGCGACGCGCCACGGCGTTCCGTCCGGCTTGGTGCCGCTTGCTTCGAGTTCACCATCCAGTCCGACCAGCCCATCGGAGATGCCGAACGCCTTCACGGTGCGCATCATCTCATCGACGGCAAACCCCTTGGCGATACCCGACAGGTCGAGGTCGAATTGTGCGTGCTTGCGCACCCGTGCTCCCGGCGCATCCAGCTCCAGAGCCGTATGGGTCGGCGCCGGCCTTTCCTGAAGCGCCACCCGGATCGCTTCCTTGTCGGGGATCGAACCGGCGGCTCCGAAGCCCCAGGCATTGACCAAGCGCCCGACGCCGATGTCGAACGCGCCTCCGGACAGGTGTCCGATCTCGAGCCCTTTGGCGAGAACCTGCATGAGTTCCCGAGGCAATGACACCCAGGTTCCGGGAGAGGCGGCATTGAGGCGCATCAGGTCGCTGTCCGGCTTCCAGGTGGACATCTGGCGATCGACGCGGTCGACGGCGCGCGCCAGGGCGATGTCCAGTGCAGGGATGTCGATCTCGGGTGAGGCATAGAGGAGCGCGGACCATCGCGTGCCCATGGTTGCACCGCTCAATGCGTGGCGACGGAGACTAGTAGACATCTTCGAGATACCTCCCTTCGCTCTTGAGAAGGTCGGGCGTCAGCCCTTCGGGAACGAGCAGTTCGCCCAGCGCTTTCGTCACCCCGGCGGCCATCTCGCGTCCCCCGCAGACCAGGACCTGGGCGCCCGCGCCGATGAGGGTGCGCAAGCGCTCGGCATCCGCACGGAGGCGATCCTGCACATAGCCGCCGCCTCTCACGCGCGAGAACTCGGTCGACAGGCTGGTCAGCCGCCGGTCGTCCAGCCACCCCTGGATCTCGCGCCGATAGAGGAAGTCCGACTCCGGATCGCGCCCGCCGAAATAGAGGTGCAGGGGCCGTCGTCCCCGATTGGCGCGAACGAATCCCGCCAGGGGGCCGATACCGGTACCGGCGCCGATCAGGATCACGGGTTTGTGGCCCGGCACCGGACGGAAAGCAGGGTTGGGCTTCACGAAGGCCTGGATGCGGTCGCCCGGCCGCAAGCCATGAAGCAGGCCCGAGCACAGGCCGCCGGGATGTTTGCGCACGCAGATCTCGACGAAGCCATCGCGGGACGAGCTGGCCAGGGAATAGTAGCGCGGCAGGGGGTCGTCCGGCGGTACGACCGCCAGCAGGTCGCCGGCAGAGAAATGCGGCCAGCCACGGCCCGCGAGACGCGCGAGCAGGGTGCTTCGGGGCAGGGCGAAGCGCAGCACGGAGGTGGGCGCCTGCACCTCCGTGCCGTAGTCGCTCCGGTCGATGAGCGTCAGTGCATGGGTGCGCGGCCGCTCCGGCGCATGCGCCAGCACCAGATCCTCGCCCAGGACGGCCGAGAGCGCCTCGCCCCACCGCGCGAATTCCTGCGGGGACTGACGGTCGATCGTTTCCAGGGGAAGCAACGACGTCCAGCCTCTTTGCGTCAACGCAGCATCAACATCGCGCGCGAACTGGCAGAACTGCGGGAACTGACGGTCGCCAAATCCCAGGACCGCGAACGGGAAGGACGGTGGCGCCCCGATCTTGCTGAGGCGATCGAGAAATTTACCGGCGCTCGCCGGAGCCGTGCCGTCGCCATGGGTTGCCGCCAGCAGCAACAGGTGCCGCGCCGCCGGATAGGAGGGTGCGATGCAGTCCATCGCGGCGGTGTGGACCTTGTGGCCGTTGGCCGTCAGGACCGCATGCAGCGTCCGGGCGAAACCCCAGGTGCTGCCTCCCTCGCTCCCGACCAGGATCACCGTATCAGCCGTCCTGGCAGAGGCATTGGCGGCGATCGGCGCGCGGGTGCGCCGCCGCCTCCACCACAGGGCAGTGCCGCTCACGCCAAGGACCGGAACGGTGAGGGCACTCAGCCCGAGCAGCACGCCGACCCACCACAATCCACGGCCGGTATGCATCATGTAGATGAATTCGTAGATCTGGCGGCCAAGCGTGTGATCCTGCCAGGCCAGCATCTGTCCGCTCGCCGGGTCGACGTAGCCCTCGCCGGCGGCGGTCGACAGACGGAAGACGTCGGTCGGATCGGCCGGGTTGGGAAACGTCAGTTCGCGGAGCTGGCTGAGATCGATGTCGCGCAGCGCATCGATCCGAGCCACCGGGAGAGCGGGACCGCCCTGCACCATCGTCGGGAAGGCGGGCGCCTGCGATTGGTCGTCCGGGATCAGCCCGAACGTCGTCAGCAACAGGAAGAGCGCGGTGAGCGTCGACACGATGAGTCCGAGCGTTGCCAGCCGGCCGAGATCGGCATGCAACCGCTCCATGGCGCGCCCGCGCGAGCGATCGAGAAGGCGAGCCCATCCGCCCATTCGACGGGCCGTCATTTGCACGCCGGACAGCGTCAGGACGAGCAATGCCAAAGCTGCCGCGCCGGCGGCGATGCGCCCGCCGTCGCCGAGAAAGAAGGAGCGGTGGAAATTGGTCATCCAGCGCTCGAATGCCGAAGGAGCGTAGTTCGAAACCGTTTCGCCACTGGCGGGATCCATGACGATCGCAGCCGGACCGTCGGTCCCGGCATGGAACGCAACGACCTTGCCGGAGGGCAGCCTCTTGATCTTTTCCACACCGGGATGGGTGGCGACGGCCCGCCCGGCCAGCTCGGCGACACTGATGCCTTCTGCAGGAAGTGCGATCGATCCGGCACGGTCGAGGGCGGGCAGTGCCGACAGTACCGAGCCGCTGATGACGAGCGCCAACAGCGGAATGACGACGGTCAGGGCAAGAACCTTGTGAATCCAGCGCAGCATGACATGCCTCCCGTGCGGCCTGGGCCTACAGGCCGTAGGTGAAGGTCTGGATGTAGCTGCGGCCCGCCACGGGCCGGCCTGCCCCCGCGGCGGTCAACGGAACGACCACTTCGGACGGGCTGTCGCGCATGTCCTCGGCCGCAACGTCGATGTGCAGCTTGTAGCCGGCATCGAACAGCGCGTCGGCCAGGTCGACGGTGACCTTCAGCGTCCGGCCGGCGCCGACGCTTGCGCCGGTGATGCCGTTGATCCCGGCGACGTTGCCGCGGAAGGCGCGTTCCCAGCCGCTCAGGTGGCTGTAGTACTTCGACTTGGAGCCGGCCACCCACAGCGTGCCCTTGTAGGCTCCCGACGCGTCGGTCACGTAGAGCGCGAGATAGGCACCGTTGCCGCCGTAGTTCTTGAGCGTGGTCGTCAGTGTGACGGGGCGGGCCATCGCCAGGCCCGGGAGGGTCAGGGCGGTCGTGATAGCGAGGCCGGCAAGAAGCGTCTTCAGTCGCATCGTCTTATCTCCAATGGCTCATGTTGAGCGGGCCTACATTGGAGGCGAAGCCTGACGCATTGCTGAAGCGTGACAGGACTTCGCTTCAGGTCGCCGTCAGGTTGGAGAGTGCGAAGCGATCGATGCCGCGCGAAGCGTTCGTTACTGAATTTCCGCCTTGGGAGGTGTTGTTCCCAGGAGGGGTTGGTCGGTGGGAGGGGCCGGATTGCCCGGGAGGGCCTGCTCCGGAGCGACGCCGCGCCGTCCGTCGTCCTCTTCGCGACGTCCGTTCCTGTTCTTCATCCGGACTACGGCGAGCGACCCCGGGTCTACCTTCGCCTCGAATTCGCGGCCGCTTCCGTCGCGTCCCCTGATCTGATAGCAGCCGTCATCGATCTTCAGTCTCTGGACCGTCCAGCCTTGGGCCTTCGCCATTTGCTCGACGGCCTCACGCGGCTGCCACTGGGCCATGGGGACCTTGCAGTCGTCCTCCCCGGCCAGGGCCGCGGGGGACGCCAGCGCACCCGAAAGAATAGCGGCGATCAATACCGTCCTTTTCACGTTCCATGCTCCCGACAATGGTCTCGATGTCTTCTCTTGGGCCGGCATCCTGACGGCGACCTGAAGGCGCGCCGAGATTTGCTTCAGGTCAATGTCAGCTCGCCGACTATAGTTCATCGGAGGTCCGGTGAGCGGACTCAGCAACGACCGGATCGGGACCATGCGAGTTCTGTTGATCGAGGACGATACGATTCTTGGCGCGGCCGTGCGCGACCAGATCGCCGCCGAGGGCCATTCGGTGGACTGGGTCACGCGGCTGGACGCGGCGCGGGACCATATCGGCAGCGCCGCCTACGATCTCCTTCTGCTGGACCTGATGCTGCCCGATGGCCGTGGCCTTGGCCTGCTGCGCGACCTCCGAATCAAGGGGGCTGCCACGCCGGTTATCATCCTGACCGCGATGGATCAACTGTCCGATCGCATCGAGGGGCTCAATGCCGGAGCCGACGACTACCTGGTCAAGCCCTTCGACCTCTCCGAGCTGTCGGCGCGGCTGAACGCCGTGGCGCGGCGCTATGCCGGGAACCCCAATCCTCTCGTCCGCATCGGGAATATCGAGATCGACCTCGCCGCGCGCTCGATCCTCCGTGCGGGACGGACCATCGACCTGACGGCGCGTGAGTGGGCGCTGTTCGAGGCTTTCGTGCAGCGTCCCGGCCAGATCCTGTCGAGGGCGCAGCTGGAGGAGCGGCTGTATGCCTTCGGGGCCGAGGTGGAGAGCAACGCGACCGAGGTGCACATCAGTCGCCTGCGCAAGAAGCTCGGACATGACATCATCGAAACCGTGCGCGGAGTCGGCTACCGGTTGGGGCGCGTTGCGTGACGGCGCCGCGCAGCCTGCAGTGGCGGATTTCCTTGTGGCTGGGGCTTGGCGTCGCGCTGTTCTGGGGCGTTGCCGCCGTGGCGACGGCGCAAAGGCTTCGCCACGAGATGGACAAGGTCTTCGATAGCGCCCTCGAAGAAACGGCGCAGCGTCTCCTCCCGCTCGCCGTGCTCGATATCCTGAGCCGCGAAGAGGGTGACACGTCCCAGCGGGTCGTCACGCTGAGGGAGCACGACGAGTACTTCACCTACGCGGTGCGTGATGCCCGCGGCGGCATGCTTCTGCGCTCGCACCGCGCCGATGATTCCGTATTTCCGCCCTACTCGAAGATGGGATTCGTCGATACGCCCACCCATCGGGTCTACTTCGATGCCGCGCTGCAAGGCACGATCACGATCGCCGTGGCCGAACCGCTCGCGCATCGCCGCGAGGTCGCGAACGAGGCCCTGCTGGGTCTCGCCTGGCCGCTGGCCTTGCTGATCCCCGCCAGTCTTCTCCTCGTCTGGGGCGTCGTTCGCGTTTCAATGGCGCCGATCAGGACTCTTCGAACGGGAATCGAGGCGCGCGGCAGCGGCGACCTGACGGCCCTTCCGGCCGCGGGGCTGCCGTCCGAGATCGGGCCGATCGCGGACGCCGTGAACCATCTTCTCCTCAGGCTGGGCCGCGCCCTGGATGCCGAGCGCAGCTTCACCGCCAATTCGGCGCACGAGCTGCGCACGCCCGTTGCCGCGGCGCTGGCGCAGACGCAACGGCTGATCGCCGAGACGAAGGATGCGGCCCTCCGGGAACGTGCGCAGCAGATCGAGAGGGCGCTACAGCGGCTTTCGCGGCTGTCCGAGAAGTTGATGCAGCTGGCGAGGGCAGAGGGTGGCCGTCTTCGGGGAAAGGAGACGACCGACATCGCAGGCATCGCGAAGATGGTCGTCGACGAGATGGTGCGAAAGCCTGGCATCACCGAACGAATCATCTTCGATGTTCCCGAAACACCGGTGCCTGCCGGAATCGATGCCGACTCCTTCGCAATCGTTTTGCGAAACCTCGTCGAGAACGGCCTCAAGCACGGGTCTCCCGAGAGGCCGGTCACGATCGCTCTGTCAGGGGACGGCGTGCTGACCGTTTCCAACGAGGGGCCGCCCGTTCCTCCCGACCTGCTGCCGCGCCTGCTGCAGCCGTTCGAGCGCGTCGATACCACCGCGGAGGGTTCCGGACTGGGCCTTGCCATCGTCAATGCCATTGCTGGCGGAACCGGTGGTCGACTTCTGCTGACGTCGCCGCTGCCGGGACGACAAGGCGGCTTCGAGGCCAGGTTCACGGCACCGCCGCCCGGCACGAAGGAGCGCACGGGCAACGGCGTCGAGGGCGCCCTGTAGAAGTTGGGCGCCGCCGCAACGCACCGTCGGGATGTGCGTTGGCCGGTCTGCCAATCCATCACACAGGAGCCGACGATGCCCACCCCGAAGGAAATCGAAGACAAGTTCTGGTCGGCGCTGAAATTCGACAT
>JAGNNA010000278.1 GCA_017990895.1 Reyranella sp. | reverse complement strand
ACAGCTTGGCCGGCGAGCCGGCCGAGGTGGTGACGAACTTCACGCCGGACTTCGCGACCAGGTCGACGACCCGTGGTTCGCGGATGAAGAGCAGCGGCAAGTTCACCCCGAAAGGCTTGTCGGTCAGCTCCTTCATCTTCGCGATCTCGGCCAGGCAGGCATCGACCTCGCCGCTCGAGGTCTCGATGATACCGAGGCCGCCGGCATTGGAGACCGCCGAGGCGAGCTGGCTGCGCGCGATATAGCCCATCGGGGCCTGCACGATCGGATAGGTCGCGCCGGTATGAGCGAGCACGCGGTTCATTGAGTCATCTCCCTTTGCGCCAGGTTATCGAAGTGACAGATCGCCTCAAGCGCCCTCTCCGCCTGCGCAGTGGGGGAGAGGGAGTCCGAGTCACGGCATGTTGCGCACGCGGTCCCAGGCGGCGGTGAAGTTCGGCGCCTTGTCCGGACGACAGGGCAGCGCGCGCTTGGGGTTGGGATCCTCGATGAAGGCGTCGCGCAGGCGCGCGGCGCAGGCATCCTGCACGACGACGCCGTGACCCTGGGCTCTGAACACGACGTTGCGCGACGCGGGCAGCGTCTTCGCGGCCTCACGCGCCCAGGCGGGCGGCGTCAGCCAGTCATAGCCGCCGCTCAGGAGCAGGACCGGCACGTCGGATTTCACCGGCTGGCGTTCCGCCGCCGGCGCGGACGCGACCCGCCACACAGGGCAAAAGGTCGGCGACTTGCTCGATTTGGCGTTCAGCCCATAGACCCCGTTGCTCTCGATCGCCTTGCGCCGGGCCGTCCGGTCGACCATGGGCCAGGTCTCGCGGCACTCGACGCTGTTGTAGAGCCCGTCGAACTGCTGCGCGTTCTGCTCCAGCAGCCCACCATCGTTGGTCTCGAGATCCTCGGCATAGAGCTTGAGCAGTCGCAGGTCGCCGCGCTGGGCCGCCGCCACCGTCTCGGGGATGGCGGCGACCTCGCCCTCGCGCATCATGTTCAGCAGCACCATCAGCAGCTGGGTGCCATCGAGCTGAACCGGATGCGGACCGTCCTCCAGCGTGAGCGCGAGTTCGATGGGCGTCCGTTCCGCCGCCTCGATCAGCCCCTCGACGCTGGCGCGCAGGGTCGGATGGCGCTCACGGCAGACGGCATCCGCGGTGCAGTCGGTGTAGAGCTGCTCGAAGGCGCGGCGGACGATCGCCGGCTCGTTCTGCTCGCCGTTCACCTGGGGCGGATAGACGCCGTCGAGGACGGCCGCGCGCACCAGGTCGGGATGGCGGCGCATCACCTCGAGTGCCCAGCGGGTGCCGTACGACACGCCGTAGACGTTGATCTTGCCCTGCCCCAGTGCCGCCGCGAGGTCGGCCACGTCGTCGGCCAGGGCCGGCGTCGCGTACATGCCGAGGTCGATCTTGCGGCGGTCGAGCCCGGCCCGGCAGCGCGACAGGATCTCGCGCTCCTGCTGCTCGGTCACGGCCCGGCGGCGGGCCTTGGCAGGGTCGGAGCTGCGCGTATCGAAACAGTCGAGGTTGGGGTTCGACCCGCCGGCCCCGCGCTGGCTCAGGATGACGACGTCGCGGCGGCGGCGGATGGCGGCCGTCTCGTTCCACCAGTCGCCCTCGCTGAGCGCGTCCGCCCCCGGCGTCGAGGCGACCAGCGGCGAGTCGCCGGGACCGCCCGAAAGATAGATCATCGGCTCGACGCCGGCAGTCCGCTTGGCCTTGAGGATCGCCACCTTGAGCTTGATCTCGCGGCCTTGCGGCTGCTCGCGATTCTCCAGCACCGTCAGGACGTAGCATTCGATCCGGTCGCCCTTCGGCGGCTTGAAGGTGCAGCGCTCACGCTCCAGTCGCGGCGCCGCCCCGGCGCTTCCTGCCAAAAGCATCAGGAATGCTGCCAAGCCGCACAGGAACCGCAGTCGCACCATGGATATCTTCTGCCACATCGAAGCTTGTGACGGCATGAAGTAATTCTATGGAAACCATAAGGCAGGATGTCTTGCCAGTCGGGGCATGCCGCCTCAGGTTGCGGCCATGACCCAACGCTCCTATTGGACCGCCGTCTGGTGCGGCTTCCTCGTCCTCACCATCGGCCTCGGCGTCCGCCAGAGCTTCGGCATCTTCCTGAAGCCGATCTCGGCCGAACTCCATGTCGGCCGCGAACTCTTCTCCTTCGGCACGGCGCTGTCGATGCTGCTGATGGGCGTCATCGCCCCCTTCTCGGGACGCCTCGCCGACCGGTTCGGCTCGGCGCCGACCATCGCCGGCGGCGGCGCCCTCTACGTCGTCGGCATGATCGTCACCGCGACCATGCACGACGGCTTCATGCTGATCCTGGGCAACGTCCTGGTCGGTGCCGGCCTCTCCGCAGCGACCTTCGGTCCGGTGCTGGGCGTGATCCTGCGCGTGGCCCCGCCCGCCAAGCAGGCGCTGGCAGTGGGCATCTGCTCGGCCGGCGGCTCGTTCGGCCAGTTCTTCATCGTGCCGCTGGCGGCCGTGCTGCAGAACTATTTCGGCGACTGGCGCCCGACCATGTGGGCGCTCACCGCGCTGGCCGTGCTGATCATGGTGCTGCCGCTCGGCCTCAACGACCGCAAGGAGATCGCGGCCTCCAGGAAGGCGAGCGGCGGCAGCCAGACCACCAGCGAGGCGCTGTCCGAGGCCTTTGCCCAGCGCAGCTACGTGCTGCTGGTGGTCGGCTACTTCGTCTGCGGCTTCCACGTCGCCTTCGTCGGCGGCCATCTGCCGGCCTACATCTCCGACAAGGGCATCGGCCTGTCACTGTTCGGCATCGAGCTGTCGCCGGCCGAGCTGGGCGGCTGGGCGATCGGCATGGTCGGTCTGTTCAATATCGCAGGCGCCATCCTGTGGAGTTCGATGGGCAACAGGTTCAAGCGCAAGAACCTCTTGTCGACGCTCTACCTGCTGCGCTCGCTGGTGTTCCTGGGCTTCGTGCTGGCCCCGCTCTCGGCCGCCTCGGTACTGATCTTCGCCGCAGCGCTGGGCTTCCTGTGGCTGGGCACCGTGCCGCTCACCACCTCGCTGGTCGGCTACATCTTCGGGCCGGTGCACGTCACCATGCTTAACGGCTTCGTCTTCATGGGCCACCAGATCGGCAGCTTCTTCGGCGGCTGGGGCGGCGGGCGGCTGTTCGACCTGCAGGGCAATTACGACATGATGTGGTGGATCTCCATCGCGCTCGGCCTCGTGTCGGCCGCCCTGCACTATCCGATCGTCGAGGAGCGGCTGGTCCGCCCGACCTCGATCCCGCAGCCGCGACCGGCATGATGATCAGCTGGCGCCCTCTGCTGCTCTGGGGACTGGCCAGCCTGGTCGTGGCCGCGACGGTCGTGTCTTTCGTCCTGTGGGGCCTGAACGGTCCTGCATATCTCGTGGACCTGATCGCAGCCTATTGCCTGTGATCGGGAGTCGCTAACCTCACACCGTGCGCAGCGCCGAACGCTGCCGCGGTGAGCCGGGGGAGCGACGATGCCGACAGCACGACTGGACCAGGACGTCTTCGCGGCGGGCGGGACCGTCGCCACCGATTGGGCACAGGCCGGCGGCAATGCCCAGGTCTCGGTAGCCGCGGGAGCCCAGGTCCGGCGCGGCCTCAATCTCGATCTCGGCATCCAGGCTCTGGCCAGCGTCGATGCCAGCGTCGGCAAATTCCTGAGCGCCGAGGTCTCGGGCCAGGCCAGCGCCTCGGCCTCCGTGACGGCGCAGATCCAGGCGCCGATGAACCTGTTTCAGGAGATGGGCTTCGCCGTTCGCCTGCAGGCGATCGCCGAGCTGGCAGCCGCGGTTCAGGTCGGCCTCGGCCTGAAGATCGGCGACTTCCTGGAGCTGGCCGAACGGGACCAGCAGATGCGCGGTCTGCCGATAGAGCTGCTGCGGGTGTTCCTGTCGGAAGTCAACATCAAGGCCGGCGTCTACGCCAAGGCCGCCCTGACCGCGCAGGCCTATGCGCAGCTGGTCGTCACCGGCACCGCCATCGCCCAGCCCACGAAGAACATCAAACCCGGCTTCAACATCGTGGCCGGGGCAGGTGTCGGGCTGAAGGCCGGCGCCGGCTTCCGCGTGTTCGCCGCAATGGAGATCGATGATTTCAGCCGGTTCGTCGCCCGCTCGGTCGACGTTCTGGTCGAAAAGACATGCGACGAACTCAAGGACAACCTGCCCTCCGACAGCGTTGTGCCGCGGATATTGCTCGACGCGGCCCGACCCCTCTTCAAGACGGTGCTCCGTACCTCGTACGAGCTGGGTGAATACCTTGCCCTGAATGCGCCCGCGGCAACGGCATCGGGCGCTCAGGAAGTCGCGCTGCGTTGCGCCCAGGTCGCCCTGGAGGAAGGTCAGCGCTTCCTGCTGAAAGGCCTGACGGACGCCGGCTTCTCAGCGCTTGAAGCCACGCTCCGAACCTGGGTGGCGACCCTCTCGCAGACCCAGTGGGATCGGACCCTGCCAGCGCGGCGCTCCCTCGCGAGCCACCTGCAGGCATTTCCCGCAGAACCGTTCGAGGGCACGCCTGCAAACGAAACCTACTGGAACACCCTGGTCGCCCGTCTGGTCGACCTGACTGCCGCTGCGCTGGGCGGCACGGTCGACGCCCAGACGCAGCGCTTGATCTCCGTCCTGTGGTCGGCGGCGCAGCTCGCACTGGTTGCCAATCGCCGGGTGGTCCGCGCCGATGCCCGCCTGAGCGTCATCGGCCAGCCGCCGCGACAGGCCAAAGCCGCCTTCTCCGGCAACCTGACGACACAGCCGCCGACGCTGGTGCGCGATCACATTCGCAGCTCGCTGCCGTCGCCGCCCACCGCCGGCGCGCTCAAGCTCGATCACATCGTCGAATTCCTCGCCGCCGACGCCGCGCTCGACTTCCTGCGGCAGCACCAACCCGGAGTGGATCGATTCTTGACGGCCATGACCGGCCCGCTCGGCTCCGCGGCCAACGATGTCGGACGCACGATCCTGCGCAATATCGGCAGCGTCATCGCCAGCGGCTCCGGTCAGCCCGATGCGCAGGCAACTCTCGCGGCAATCGCCGACGGGCTGCGGACGTTCATGTCCGAGCACATCCACGACGAGCTGGCGCCGGTCCTGCGCAATCGGCTGGCATCGCGTCCCGACCTCAGAAGCTATTTCGACGAAGTCTTCCTGCCGACGACCGACTTTACGCTGGAAACGGTGTTCGGCGTCGTCCTCGACTGGTCGCGGCGCGGCGCCGACCGCGAAGCGCTGAAGGAGGCCCTCTCCGGCGTGCTGATGAAGCTGGTCGGCCGCAGCCTCGTCGTCACGACCGATATCATGCTGGCCGCAGCGCAGGCGCAGATGCACGGCATCCTCAACGGCCTCGCCGATAGCGTCGACGCGCCGAACGGCATCGTGAAGCAACTGTCTAAGGCCGCCAATCTGCCGGTGCCGGTGAGCGAGATCGCCGAACTGACAGCCGACGCGTTGCGCATCGGCGCCGAAGTTTTGGGGCCGCTCGACGAGGCCCAAAGGTCGAAGATCCGGTCCTTGATGTACGAGGTCATCGATCCTCTGCCGAGCACGGCCGGCGCCGGCTTCCTGCAGGAACTCGGCGACGGCGCCTTCATCCCCAACAACGACGCCATGATGGCGTTGGCGGCCGAGCTGGCGGCGGTCGGCGGCGAACGCTTCCTGCAATTCGTCGCGAAGCTGATCGAACTGATCGGCACCAAGATCCTGGAAGAGCTGGCCGAAGTGCTGGAGGCCGCGCAACGCCAGGTGGAGCAATGGATCGACGATGCGCAGCAGGCGCTCGAAGACATGCAAAGGCGACTCGGCCAGCTCCTTGCCGATATCGAGCGGCTCGCCCGGGAGGTCGCCGAACAGTTCGACCAGGCGGCCGAAAGCCTGCTGGGCGCGCTTACACCGCTGGCGACACGCTCGGGGCGCCGCAAGTTCAAGTCAAAGCTGGCGGCCGAAATCGTCGACCAGGCACTCGCGGTGCTGACCGACAATCACGTCTATCGCACGCTCGCACCACCCGACTTGAAGCGCGCCATGCGGGGTATGGCGCGCGATGCCGTCGAGCAAGCGCTCGACAACGACGTGATCGACGGCGTGCTCGATATCGTGGGCGGACTGGCGGAAGAACTCGACTCGATCATGGACGACGTCCGCGAACTCGATCCCGATCGCGATCTTGCACAGCAGATCGGCAACCTGGTGATCAACCGGCTCACCGACGCGATCTACGACAATCTCGGCCGGGATCCGCACATTCGAGTCGCCTTCGACGTTGATGTCCTGGGCGTGCGCTATCGGATCTCCTTGGGCCGCGTCGACGTTCCCGTGGAAGCCATCGTCGATGGTCTGCGACGAGCGGTGCGCGACCTCGATGCTTTCGAGGATGCCGTCCGCGACGCCGCCCAGTCGCTGTCCTCGGCCTTCACCAAGGAAGTTCGACTTCAGGAAGTGGAAGCCGAGCGGGCGGATGTCGGCGCAAAGAGCGAGCGTCTCAGGCGACAACGGACGGCTCTCGAGGCGGCGCCGCGCGGTGTCCGGATCCTCTCGCCGACGCCCGGTGCAGCGGCCAATGGCGAGGTGCGCATTCGGATCGAAGTCCAGGGCCTGTCGCGCGAGGCCGTGCTCGACGAGGACGACCGCCCCGATTCGGTCCACGTCTTCCTAAATGGCCGGGAGCTGCCGCTGACGTCGTTCTCCGTTGCCGAACTGGGACCGGCGCCGCAGGCCACTTCCGACGTCGCCCGCAAGGCAAACCGGTTCGATCCGCGCGCAGACCTGGCAC
>JAGNNA010000277.1 GCA_017990895.1 Reyranella sp. | reverse complement strand
TACATGGTCAGGCCTCCACGGCGACGCTGCGCGGCAGCGCGATGAGTCGGGATCCCGAGGCGAAGACGAGATCGACGCCGCAGGGGAAAAGCGCGTGGTTGGCGGTCCAGGCCGGCCAGAAGCCGTCGCCCAGCCCGTCGATCGCGACACACACTTCGCCGTCGATGCCCGGCCCGCGCCAGGTGGTGGCACGGCCGCCTTCGAGCGCCGGCGCCTCGATCACCAGGGTGGCGGCGCGGTCGGGATAGGTGTCGGTGCCGATGGCGAAGCCGGCGAAGGGCTCGCCGCCGCCGGCGATGATCACGCCGAAGGTCGCAGCCTCGCGGGCCTGGACGATCGGCGTGCCGGCATGGAAGCGCAGGAAGTCGCGGACCTCCTGCTTGTCGATACCGGCTTCGAGCCAGAGCGGCGTCTCGCGGTCGGCAAAGGTGAGCAGGAAGGCGATGGCCGCCGGGCTGAGCGTGCCCGGTCCGTGCGGCGCATCCGGCAGGTCGACGATACGGCCGGGATGGGAGAAGGCCTCCAGCACACCTCTGAACAGGCGTTGCGCATCGTGCGACGGATCGGCGAGGCCGGGAGCAAGAAGCGTCGTGCTCATGCGCCGGCCTCGCGCGCGACGGTGAAGAAATCGACCCGGGTGGCGGCTGCGCGGGCGGCGATCAGGCGATGACGGGCCTCGGCCTCGTCGGCGATCGGCGTCAAGATTCCCGCTTCGAGAGCCTCGACCCATTCGGCGCGCTGGCCCAGCGCATCGATGGCGGCGACGATCTCGGCATGCCGCGTGTCGCGACCGCGGACATAGCCGAACCCCATCTCGCCGCTGTCGAGCCGGACGGCGGCGCGCGTCACCGTCATCTCGCCGGCGCAGAAGGGAGCGCCGGTGCCCGAGATGCGGCCCTGCACCATGACGAGCCCGATCTCGGGGCGACGCAGGACGGTATAGGACGGCGTCGGCCCGAGCGCCTGCCAGAGAGCGCCGAGCCGGGCGCCGGGCGCCTTCGCGAGCACGGAAAGCCATCTCTGGCGGCGCGCGATCGTGGGGTTGGAAGACATGGGCTGCTCTCGAAAGAGGCGCACCATCATGGCGCTGCGTTACCGTTCCGAGGGCGCGGCGTTAAATTCGTGTGACGGTCGGCGGCGTGGGCGCGGGACGGCCAACTTATTGATTTGGATCAATTATTTGGAAGGCTCGGGCGGATAGTCTGCGCAGCAGGCCGCCCCTGTAACCGGATTGTCCTATATCCGTCATATGAGGGAGACGTACGGCTCCTAGATGACGGGCGCTTCGAAATTCAACGAAGGAGAACCCCCGTGAACCTGACCAAGATCGTCCTCGCGACAGCTTTCGCGCTGTCCCCGGCGGCCGCCCATGCCATCGACATTTCCGGCGCCGGCGCCACCTTCCCCTATCCGATCTATGCCAAGTGGGCCGATGCCTACAAGAAGGAGACCGGCAACGGTCTCAACTACCAGTCCATCGGCTCGGGCGGCGGCATCAAGCAGATCAAGGCCAAGACCGTGACCTTCGGCGCCACCGACGCGCCGCTCACGGGCAAGGACCTCGAGGATTCGGGCCTCGTCCAGTTTCCGATGGTGATGGGGTCGGTAACGCCGGTCGTCAACCTCGAGGGCGTCAAGCCGGGCGAGCTGGTGCTCGACGGGCCGACGCTGGCGAGCATCTATCTCGGCCAGATCAAGAGCTGGGACGATGCGGCGATCGCCAAGCTCAATCCCAGCCTCAAGCTGCCGAAGCAGGCGATCGTTCCCGTGCGTCGCTCGGACGGGTCGGGCACGACCTACAACTTCGCCTACTACCTGGCCGAGGTGAGCCCGGACTGGAAGACCAAGGTCGGCGTGAGCACGGCGCTGCAGTGGCCGGTGGGCATCGGCGCCAAGGGCAACGAAGGCGTGGCCGGCAACGTGGCGCAGACCAAGGGCTCGATCGGCTATGTCGAGTACGCCTACGCCAAGGAAAACAAGATGACCTTCACCAAGATGATCAACAAGGCCGGCAAGGTCGTCGCCCCGGGCTCGGATACGGTGCAGGCCGCCGCGGCGAGCGCCGACTGGAGCTCCAAGCCTGGCTTTGGCGTGATCCTGGCCAACCAGCCGGGCGACCAGTCCTGGCCGATGGCGGCCGCGACCTGGATCCTGATGTACAAGAAGCCGGAGAAGCCGGCTGAATCGGCCGAGGCGCTCAAGTTCTTCGCCTGGGCCTACGCCAAGGGCGACGCGATGGCCGACTCGCTCGACTACGTGCCGATGCCGCAGAACGTCGTCAACGACATCCAGAAGATGTGGCAGGCTGAGATCAAGGGCGCGGACGGCAAGCCGCTGTACTCGCCGACGAACTAGATCGAGACGGGGCGGGGGGCGACACCCGCCCCTCATTCTTGGGGGGCTTATGGCTTCGGGGGAACCGGACGTGAGTGAAGTTGCATTGAAGGGCGCAAGCGCGCCGGCGGCGGTATCCGCGTCGCGGGCGGCGGTGCTTCGGCGCCTGAGATTGACGGACTCCATATTTCACGGGCTGACGCGCGGCGCTTCGCTCGCCGTGCTCGCCCTGTTGAGCGGCGTCATCATCGCTCTCATCGTCGGCGCGGCTCCGGCGCTCGGCACGTTCGGGTTCGGCTTCCTGATCGACGAATCCTGGAACCCGGTGACCGAGCGGTTCGGCGCCCTCGCACCCATCTTCGGCACGCTGGTCACGTCCTTCATCGCGATGCTGATCGCGGTGCCGGTCGGCCTGATGGTCGCCTTCTTCCTGACCGAGCTCTGCCCGAAGGTGCTACGGCGCCCGATCGGAATCGCCATCGAGCTGCTGGCCGGCATTCCCAGCATCATCTATGGCATCTGGGGCCTGTTCGTGTTCGCCCCGTTCCTGCAGGAGCATGTGCAGCCCTTCTTCATCGGCACCTTCGAGAACGTGCCGATCCTGTCGACGCTGTTCGCGGGCCCGCCCTACGGCATCGGCATGTTCACCGCCGGCCTGATCCTTGCGATCATGGTATTGCCCTTCGTAACCTCGATCTCGCGCGACGTGTTCGACGCGGTGCCGCCGGTCCTCAAGGAAGCGGCCTATGGCGTCGGCTGCACGACCTGGGAGGTGTTCCGCTACGTCGTCCTGCCGTTCACCCGCGTCGGTGTCATCGGCGGCTTCATGCTGGGACTCGGTCGCGCGCTCGGCGAGACGATGGCCGTCACCTTCGTGATCGGCAACGCCCACCACGTCTCCGCCTCGCTGTTCGCGCCTGGCACGACGATCTCCGCCTCGATCGCCAACGAATTCACCGAAGCGGTGGGCGACCTCTACACCTCGTCGCTGGTCGCGCTCGGCCTCATCCTCTTCTTCATCACCTTCTGCGTGCTGGCGATCGCGCGTTACATGCTGATGCGTCTGCAGCGGCAGGGGAGGTAACGGACATGGCCATCACGACCTCCAAGACGGCCGCCATGGACAGTCCGCTCTATGCGGGCCGCCGCCGCCGCAACGCCATCGCCAAGGGCCTGGCCCTCGCCGCCACTATCTTCGGACTGGGCTGGCTGGTCCTGATCCTCGGCGTGCTGCTCTACAAGGGCATCGGCGGGCTCTCGCTCTCGGTGTTCACCGAGAACACGCCCCCACCCGGCGCCGCAGGCGGACTGCTGAACGCCATCGCCGGCAGCCTCGTGATGACGATCCTGGCCGTCTTCATCGGCACGCCGATCGGCATCCTGGCCGGCACCTACCTCGCCGAGTACGGCCGCCATGACAAGCTGTCGAGCGTCGTGCGCTTCATCAACGACATCCTGCTCAGCGCGCCGTCGATCGTGATCGGCCTGTTCGTCTACGAGATCATGGTGGCGCCCATGGGCCACTTCTCGGGATGGGCCGGCGCCGTCGCCCTGGCCGTCATCGTGATCCCGGTCGTCGTCCGCACGACCGAGGACATGCTCAGCCTGGTGCCCGACACGCTGCGCGAGGCTGCCGCCTCGATCGGCCTGCCGCGGGCCCACATGATCGTGCGCATCGCCTATCGCGCCGCGCAGGCGGGCATCATCACCGGTGTCCTGCTGGCGATCGCCCGCATCAGCGGCGAGACGGCACCGCTCCTGTTCACCGCCCTGAACAACCAGTTCTGGAGCATGAACATGAACCAGCCGATGCCCAGCCTGCCGGTCGTCATCTTCCAGTTCGCCCTGTCGCCCTACGCCGAATGGCAGAAGCTCGCCTGGACCGGCGCGCTCCTGATCACCGTCACCGTCCTGGGTCTCAGCATCCTGGCCCGTTCGCTCACCTCCGCGAGGAAGTCCTGATGTCCATGCAATCCACCGGCGCTCCCAGCGTCGCCGTTCCCGTCGCGGCGCACGCCAAGCTCGACGTCTCCAAGCTCACGCCCAAGATCTCGATCAAGAACCTCGAGTTCTTCTACGGCGACAGCCGGGCGCTCAAGGGCATCTCCTTGTCGCTCTATGCCAACAAGGCGACGGCCTTCATTGGACCGTCGGGCTGCGGCAAGTCCACCCTGCTGCGAATCCTGAACCGGATGTACGACCTCTATCCCGGGCAGCGCGCCACGGGCGAGGTGATGTTCGACGGCGACAATCTCCTCAGGGACGGCCAGGACATCAACCTGCTGCGCGCACGCATCGGCATGGTGTTCCAGAAGCCGACGCCGTTCCCGATGTCGATCTACGAGAACATCGCCTTCGGCATCCGCCTCTACGAGAACCTGCCCAAGTCCGAACTCGACGGCCGGGTCGAGCACGCGCTGCGCCGCGGCGCGCTGTGGGACGAGGTCAAGGACAAGCTGAACGCCAGCGGCCTCAGCCTGTCGGGCGGCCAGCAACAGCGTCTCTGCATCGCCCGCACCGTCGCCGTGAAGCCCGAGGTCATTCTCTTCGACGAGCCCTGCTCGGCACTCGATCCGATCTCGACGGCCAAGATCGAGGAGCTGATCGACGAGCTGAAGCAGGACTACACGATCGTCATCGTGACCCACAACATGCAGCAGGCCGCCCGCGTCTCCGACTTCACCGCCTTCATGTACCTGGGCGAGCTGGTCGAGTTCGGCGCGACGGCCACGCTCTTCACCACCCCGACCGACAAGCGCACCCAGGCCTACATCACCGGCCGGTTCGGCTGAGCGGCGACGAGAACGAGAAGAAGGGACTGACCATGCCCGAACATACCCTGAAGCGGTTCGACGAGGAGCTGGAGCGGCTGAGCGCCACGATCAGCGAGATGGGTGGCCTGGCGGAAAGCCAGCTCGCACAGGCGCTGCGTGCACTGCGCGACCGCGATACCGAGGTCGCCGAGAAGGTGATCGTCGACGACCCGCGTGTCGACGCGCTGGACGACGCGGTGCAGGAACAGACCGTGCGGCTGCTGGCCCTGCGCCAGCCGATGGCGGTCGACCTGCGCGTTATCCTGTCGTCGATCAAGATCGCGGCGGCGCTCGAGCGCATCGCCGACTATGCCAAGAACACCGCCAAGCGCAGCATCGTGCTCAGCCAGACGACATCCCCCTCCGCCGGCATCGCCGGCATCGAGCGGCTGGGCCGGCTGGTTCGTACGGCCCTCAAGGACGTGCTCGACGCCTTCGCCCAGGGCGACGTCGCCAAGGCGCGCGACGTGTGGGAGCGCGACGAGGAGATCGACCAGGTCTACACCGGCCTCTTCCGCGAGCTCCTCACCTACATGATGGAGGATCCGCGCACGATCACCGCGTGCACGCACCTCATGTTCATGGCCAAGAACATCGAGCGTGCCGGCGATCATGTCACCAACATCGCCGAGCTGGTGAGTTTCCGTGCGACCGGGCACGGCTTCGAGAAGGATCGGCCGAAGGGCAGCGCGGCGATGTACGCCACGACGGGCAATGCGGCGGGTCCGACGCCGTGACGATGGTTGCCACCAGCCCTGCGCGGCGTGACGCGCATACCTCCACGATGAAGCCGCACGTGCTGGTCGTCGAGGACGAGACGGCGCTGGTCGAGCTGCTGCGCTACAACCTCGAACAGTCCGGTTTCAGGGTCGCCGTCGCCTATGACGGCGAGGAGGCACTGCGCGCCGTGCAGGAGGACGTGCCCGACCTCATTCTGCTCGACTGGATGCTGCCGCTGATGTCCGGCATCGAGGTCTGTCGTCAGCTTCGCCGTCAGACCGCGACCGCCAACGTGCCGATCATCATGCTGACGGCGCGCGGCGAGGAGGGCGACCGCGTGCGCGGCCTCGACGCCGGCGCCGACGACTATGTCCCGAAGCCGTTCTCGCCCACCGAGCTGGTGGCGCGCATCCGCGCCGTGCTGCGGCGCATCCGCCCGGCGCTCGCCGACGAGGCGCTGTCCTACGCCGATATCGTCATGGACCTGGTGGCGCATCGCGTGACACGCGGCGGCAAGCCGCTCCATCTCGGTCCCACCGAGTTCCGCCTGCTGCGGCACTTCATGGAGCATCCCGGTCGCGTCTTCTCGCGCGAACAACTCCTCGACTCGGTGTGGGGCAAGGACGTCTATGTCGAGGCCCGCACCGTCGACGTCCATATCCGGCGCCTGCGCATCGCGCTCAACGGCGACAACCATGCCGACGTGATCCGCACGGTCCGCGCCGCCGGCTACGCCCTCGATTCGACGCCGGGCTGATCCCTCGGGTTTTCCACACGCCCGGTAACGGTTTCGTAGCGTCGGGCGTCTAGACAGAGCTTGCCCGTTCCTTGCAGGCATCCCACGCCCCGCTCCCCGGAACGGGCCGGTTCCCTGGCTCGGCTGCGGTATTCGTCTCCGAGCCAGGGAACCGGCC
>JAGNNA010000276.1 GCA_017990895.1 Reyranella sp. | reverse complement strand
CCCCTCGACGGTAACGTCGGCCAGCTTGAACGGCGTGATGGCGCCGACGACGGTGCGCGAGATCGAGTCGAACTGGTTCTGCGCCTCGACCAGCCAGCCCTCGCGCCAGGCCCACCATCCGCCCCCGCCGCCGCAGCCCAGCAGCAGGACGATGGCGCCCAGCAGCACCGGCTGCTTCCAGAAGGGCCGCCCGGTCTTGCGGACAGGCCCGCGCTTCTTGCGCCGGTCGTAGTCGCGGCGCGGTGCGGCGCCGGCCTTCGGCGTAGCCGTCTTCTTTGCCGCGCTCACGAGGGATGTCTCGCGTGTTCAACCATCCAGGTCATGAGCTGCGACCAGGAAATGCCGGCCCACTTGGCCTGCTCGGGCGCCAGCGACAGCGGCGTCATTCCGGGCTGGGTGTTGATTTCCAGGATCACGAGCCCCGCGGTGCCTGGCTTCGAATCGTCCCAGCGGAAGTCGGCGCGCGCGAGCCCGTTGCAGCCGAGCTCCTGGTAGGCCGCGAACGCCCACTGCCTGGCGGCCTCGTAGACGTCTTCGGGGATCGGCGCCGGCACGAGGTGCTCGGTGATGCCGTCGGTGTACTTGGCTTCGTAATCGTAGAACCGGGTGCGTGGCCTGAGTTCGGTCACGGCGATGGGCTTGTCCCCCATCACTGCGACCGTGAGTTCGCGGCCCGGCACGAACTTCTCGATCAGCACCCGCTCGCCGAACGCCGCCTCCGCCGCCTCTACAGCCGCCAGATTGTCGCCGTCGCGCACGATGTGGACGCCGATGCTCGAGCCCTGGTCGATCGGCTTCACGACATAGGGGCGCGGCATGGGATCGCCGGAGGCGAGCGAGCGCCGCTCGATCACCCGGCCTTCGGCGACGCGCAGGCCGAGCGAGGCGAAGATGTGCCTCGCCAGCGGCTTGTCCATCGCGATCGCCGAGGCTAGCACGCCGGAGTGCGTATAGGGCACGCGCATGATCTCGAGGACGCCCTGGATGCAGCCATCCTCACCGTAGCGACCATGCAGGGCATTGAAGACCACGTCCGGCCCGCCGCCGCCGGCGGGGCGCAGGAAATCGACCAAGGCGCGCAGGTCGCGCTTCACGTCGTACTCGACGACCTCGTGCCCACCTTCGCGCAGGCCCTCGGTACAGGCCTTGCCGCTCACCAGGGACACTTCACGCTCGGGCGACCAGCCGCCCATCAGGACCGCAACGCGCGTCATTGGCCCGCTCTCCCCGCCGGTTCGCCGATACGGCGGATTTCCCATTCGAGTTGCACGCCGGTCTGCTGCCGCACGCGGCGCCGCACTTCCTCGCCCAGCGCCTCGATGTCGGTCGCCGTCGCCTCGCCGAGATTGATGAGAAAGTTGCAATGCTTCTCGGAGACCTGGGCTTCGCCGATGCGCAGGCCGCGGCAGCCGGCCTTGTCGACCAACTGCCACGCCTTGTGGCCCGGCGGATTGACGAAGGTCGAGCCACCGGTGCGGCTGCGCGGCTGCGAGTCGGTGCGCGCAGCATCGATCTCGGCGATGCGTCGGGCGATGGCCATTTGGTCGCCCGGCGTCGCGCGCAGGCGTGCCGACGTGAAGATCCAGTCCGCCGGCGCTTCGCTGTGGCGATAGCTGAAGCCCAGCGCGGACGCCGGGACGACATGCACCTTGCCCGAACGATCGACCGCTTCGGCGGACACCAGGACCTGGGACAGGTCACCTTCATAGGCGCCCGCGTTCATGCGCAGCGAGCCGCCGATGGTCCCGGGAATGCCGCTCAGAAACTCGAGGCCCGCAAGCCCATGATCGCGCGCGGTCAGGGCGACGTTCAGATCGAGCGCCCCCGCACCGGCCAGGATCTCGTGACCCTCGACCAATATGCCGGTGAAGCCGCGCAGCAGCCGGATCACCACGCCCCTCACGCCGCCGTCGCGTAAGAGGATGTTGGAGCCGACCCCAAGAACCGTGACCGGTACGTCGGCCGGCAGGGCGGCCATGAACTTGGCCAGATCCTCGACATCGGCCGGCCTGAACAGGACCTCCGCCGCTCCCCCCGCCCGGAACCAGGTCTGCGGACCCAGCGGTGCGTCGGCCGTGAGGCGTCCGCGCGGCCGAGGCAGTCGGTCGATCAGGTGGGGGGTCGAGGTCTCGAGTGCCATCATGCCGCCGATCCGCCGTGGGAGTCTGAATCGTTGGCGATGGCGCGCGGACCGGCCTTCTCGGCGGCAAGCTGCTGGATCTGGCCGGGCAGCGCGTGCGCCCAGGAGGTGATGTTGCCGGCGCCCAGGCAGACCACGACGTCGCCGGGCCGCGCGATCTGCCAGATCATTTCAGGAAGCTCGCCCGGCCCGGCGAGCGGCATCACGTCGCGATGGCCGGCGCGTTGCACCAGGCCCACCAGCATGTCGCGATTGACCCCCTCGATCGGCGCCTCGCCCGCGGCATAGACATCGGCGATGATCACGGCATCGGCGTCCGAGAAGCAGGTGGCGAACTCAGCCCGCAGTGCGCCAAGACGCGAGTAGCGGTGCGGCTGCATCACGGCGATGACCCGGCCCGAGCCGCCATAGGCCTGGCGGGCGGCACGCAGGACGGCCGCGATCTCCACCGGGTGATGCCCGTAATCGTCGATCACCGTGATGCCGTGCGCCTCGCCGGTCTTGGTGAAGCGCCGCTTGACGCCGGCGAAGGAGGCGAGCGCGCGGCGGATCGTATCGTCCGGCAGGCCCATCTCCTGCGCCACGGCGATGGCCGCCAGCGCGTTCTGAACATTGTGCTGGCCGAACATCGGCAGCCGCATCCCGGTGATCGTGCGCGATTCGTTGGTGGCCCTGTTTTCGACCATGACGTCGAAATCGGCGCCGCCGCGATCGAGCCTGAGGTTGATGGCGCGCACGTCGGCATTGGCGCCGATGCCGTAGGTGATGATGCGGCGATCGGCGACCCTCGGAATCAGCGCCTGGACCTCGGGATGGTCCGAACAGAGAACCGCGAAGCCGTAGAAGGGAATGTTTTCGACGAAGCGCACGAAGGCGTCGCGCAGCGCGTCGAAGGTGCCGTAATGGTCGAGATGCTCCGGGTCGACGTTGGTGACGACCGCGATGGTGGCCGGCAGGCGCAGGAACGAGCCATCGGATTCGTCGGATTCGACGACCATCCAGTCACCCTCGCCGAGGCGCGCATTGGTGCCGTACGCGTTGATGATGCCGCCGTTGATCACGGTCGGATCGAGGCCGCCGGCGTCGAGCATGGCGGCCACGAGGGAGGTGGTCGTCGTCTTGCCGTGCGTGCCGCCGACGGCGATCGACCATTTCAGCCGCATCAGTTCGCCCAGCATCTCGGCGCGCCGCACGACCGGTACATGGCGCGTGCGCGCGGCCAGCACCTCGGGATTGTCCTTCTTGACCGCGCTCGACACGACCATGACCTGGGCATTGCCGACATTCTCGGCGCGATGGCCGATCATCACCTTCATGCCGAGGTCGGCGATACGGCGCGTGTTGGCGCTTTCGGCGACGTCGCTGCCCTGCACCTTGTAACCGAGATTGTGCAGAACCTCGGCGATGCCCGACATGCCGATGCCGCCGATGCCGACGAAGTGGATGAGACCGAGATCGAGCGGCAACGCCCTCATGCGGCGACTCCCGTGACTGAAGGCGAAAGAGGAAGGGAAGCGAACTCGGCGACGACGTCCGCCAGCCGGGCTGCGGCATCCGGACTGCCGGCAGCGTGTGCCGCTCCCGCCATCGCGGCAAGGCGTTCCGGCTCCCCGGTCAGCGACAAGAGGTGCCCGGCCAGGGTGGCGGCGGTGAAGGACGCATGCGGCAGCACGATGCAGGCGCCCGTCGCCTCGAAGGCACGCGCATTGGCGGTCTGGTGATCGTCGGCGGCGTACGGATAGGGCACCAGGATGGACGGTCGGCCGATCGCCGCCAGTTCCGCCACCGTCGAGGCGCCGGAGCGGCCGATCACGAGATGCGCCGCGGCCATGCGCTGAGGCAGATCGGCGAAGAACGGCGCGATCTCGGCGACGACACCGGCCTTGACGTAACTCGTGCGCACGCGATCGATGCCCTCGGGCCGACATTGCTGCACGATGCGCAGCCGCGACCGCAGTGCCTGTGGCAGGGAAAGGACGGCCTGCGGCACCACTTCGCCGAACGAGGCGGCGCCCTGGCTGCCGCCGAACACCAGGAGGTCGATCACCCGTCCCTCGCCCGGTGGGCGATAGGGCGAATCGCGCAGCGCCCGCACGGGCTCGCGCACGGGATTGCCGACCAGTTGCGCGCGCACATCGCCGTCGAGATAGCGGGTGCGGGCGAAGGACGTCGCGACCCGTCCCGCACCGCCCAGCACGAGACGGTTGGCGCGGCCCAGCACGGCATTCTGCTCGTGGAGCATCGCCGGCAGACGGCGCAGGCGGGCGGCGACCATGGTCGGCACCGAGGCATAGCCGCCGAAGCCCACGACGACCGACGGGCCGACGCGGCCCAGCGCCCGCCAAGCGTCGAACAGGCCGAGGGCCAGCGAGAAGAGCGCCAGGATCTTCTTCACCGGCGACCCGGTCGGACTCGCCGAACGGATGTAGTGAATCGGCCGCCGCGACAGCGCGCCCTGCCATTGCCGGCCGCGCGAATCGGTGACCAGGGTGAACGGCACGCCCCGCGCCTCGAGTTCGCCGGCCAGCGCCTCGGCCGGGAACACGTGCCCGCCCGTGCCGCCGGTCGCCAGGACCACGGGGCGCAGGGCCCGCGTCATACGGCCTCCCTCAGGCCGGCATGTTCGCGGGTGAGTGACAGCAGCATGCCGACGCAGATCGCCATCGCGAGCGCCGACGAGCCGCCATAGGAGATGAACGGCAGGGTCATGCCCTTGGCGGGGATGAGCTGGATGGTCGAGGCCATGTTGATCGCCGCCTGCAGGCCGAACTGGACGGCCAGTCCGGTGGCCGCGAGGGTGATGAAGACGCTGGTCTCCTTGGAGGCGCGCGACATCGAGCGCAGCGTCACGAAGGCGAACAGGCAGAGAATCATCAGGCAGACGATGAGGCCGAACTCCTCGCCGGCCACGGCCATGACGAAATCGGTGTGGGCGTCCGGGAGCTGCGCCTTCACCGTACCCTCGCCCGGCCCGCGGCCGAACAGGGAGCCGTTCATGAAGGCCTCGAGCGAGGTGTTGACCTGGTAGTTGTCGCCGGACGAGGGATCGAGGAAGCGGTCGAAGCGACTGCGCACGTGGCTGAACAGGAAGTAGGCACCGACCAGGCCGGCAGCCCCGGCGATCGCCGCGAAACCCGCGATCCACATCGGCAGGCCGACGACGAAGAGCTGTACGCCCCACACGGCTGCGACGACGACGCTCATGCCGAGGTCGGGCTGCATGACGAGCAGCGCCAGCACGCCGCCGACCAGCACCGTGGACAGGAGATAGCCCGGCGCGCGCCGCTCGGTGCGGCTCTGCGCCAGCAGCCACGCCGAGATCACCGCAAGGCTCGGTTTCACGAACTCCGACGGCTGCACGCTGGACAGACCGGGCACCGAGATCCAGCGTCGCGCCCCCTTGATCTCGATGCCGATCACGAAGGTCGCCGCCAGCAACACGATGCTGCCGCAGAACACGACCAGCGCCAGGCGCCGCACGTGGCGCGGTGAGGCGAGCGAAATCGACAGCATGACGAGGAGGGCCAGCGGCAGAAAGAGGAACTGGCGCTTGGCGAACAGGAAGGAGTCGGCGCCGATGCGCTCCGCGGCGGGCGGCGAGGCCGCGAGCGTCAGCATGACGCCGAAGGCCATGATCGCCAGGATCGCGCCCAGCGACCAGCGATCGACGGTCCACCACCATTGCCCGATCA
Organism: Reyranella sp.; assembly: GCA_017990895.1. GTDB lineage: Bacteria > Pseudomonadota > Alphaproteobacteria > Reyranellales > Reyranellaceae > Reyranella. The sequence goes on along the minus strand of JAGNNA010000276.1, from coordinate 1,051 downwards.
CACTGCGATCGTCGCGCGGAACCTGGATCACGCCGCCCTCCCCAAACTCTCGGCTCCCGGCAGCGCCCGCGCCATGGCGCGAAAGGCATCGCCGCGGTGTTCGTAGCTCTTCCACTGGTCCCACGACGCGCAGGCCGGCGACAGGAGGACCACAGCGGGCCCCGCGGCCTCGCGTTGCGCCAGGGCATGCGCGGCGTTCAGCGCCGATTGCAGGTCGCCGCAGCGGCTGTAAGGCAGCTTGCCCTCGAGCTGGCCGGCAAACAGCTCGGTGGCCTCGCCGATCAGGAAGGCATGGCGGATGCGGTCGAAGTAGGTCGCGAGCGGCGCCACGCCGCCCTCCTTCGCCTGCCCACCGAGGATCCAGTAGATTCCGTCGTAACTCGACAGCGCGCGTGCCGTGGCATCGGCATTGGTCGCCTTGCTGTCGTTGACGTAGACGACCTCGCCGACGGCGGCGACGCGCTCCTGGCGGTGCGGCAGGCCGGGATAGGTCCGCAACCCGGCAACGATCCTCTCACGCGGCACGTCGAGCCAGCGACAGACGGCCCAGGCACAGGCGGCGTTCTGCGCATTGTGATCGCCCGGCAGGGCGAGCGCGTCGGAAAAGTCGACCGTGTATCCGTCGGCATCGACCAGCATGCCGGCGCGGTAGGAAATGCCGTTGGCCACGGGGCGGTCGAGCGCCACGGGCACGCAGGCGATTCCGGAACGCGCCGCGATCTCGCGCTCGACTTCACGGGAGGGCTGGTCCTCGATGCCGATCACGACACAGTCGCCGGCGCGCTGGCGGGCGAAGATGTTCTTCTTGGCCGCCACGTATCCCGCGAGGTCGCCATGACGGTCGATATGGTCGGGCGTGATGTTGAGCCAGACCGCAACATCGGCGTGGAAGGTCTGCAGCAGCTCCAGTTGGTAGGACGAGAGCTCCAGAACATAGAGCCCGCCGCCGCCGAGCGGCTCGAGGTCGAGCGCGCCGCGGCCGATATTGCCACCGACCTGGCAGCGGGCGCCGGCCTGCTGGAGGACGTGGCCGATCAGCGCCGTCGTCGTC
>JAGNNA010000019.1 GCA_017990895.1 Reyranella sp. | reverse complement strand
TGACACGGTCGCGCGGCTGAAGAGCGAAACCGGCATCGACGCCGCTGCGCACCTCACCTGCGTGGCCGCGACCCAGGGCGAGATCGACGACATCGCGCGCGCCTACTGGGATGCCGGCATCCGCCATATCGTGGCGCTGCGCGGCGATCCGCCGGGCGGCATGGGCGGCCAGTACACACCGCATCCTGGCGGCTACGCCAACGCCGCGGCGCTGGTCACCGGCCTGAAGAAGATCGGCAACTTCCAGATCAGCGTCGCGGGCTATCCCGAGAAGCATCCCGCCTCCGCCGACGAGAAGGCCGACCTCGAGAACCTGAAGGCCAAGGTCGATGCCGGCGCCGACCGCTGCATCACCCAGTTCTTCTTCGAGGCCGACGATTTCCTGCGCTTCCGCGACCGCGCGGCGGCGGCGGGCATCAACGTGCCGATCGTGCCGGGCATCATGCCGGTGTCGAACTTCCAGGCCGTGAACCGCATCGCCGGCCTCTGCGGCTCCAAGGTGCCGCCGTGGTTCTGCAACATGTTCGACGGGCTCGACGACGATCTGGAGACGCGCCGCATGATCGCCGCCACCGTGGCCGGCGACCTCTGCCGCCGCCTGCGTGACGAGGGCGTGGAGCAGTTCCATTTCTATACGCTGAACCGGGCCGATCTCACCTTTGCGATCTGCCACCTGCTGGGAGTGCGCCCCAAGTGAGCCGTCAAGCGATGACCCGCGAGGAAAGAGCCGAGCAGCTGCGCGAGATCGGCTCGCAGCGCATCCTGATCAAGGACGGGCCCTACGGCTCGATGATCCAAAGCTACAAGCTCGACGAGGAGGGGTTCCGCGGCGGCCGCACCTTCAACCACGACCAGAAGGGCAACAACGACCTGCTGAACCTGACGCGTCCCGATGTGGTGGGCGAGATTTGCAACGCCTATCTCGACGCCGGCGCCGACATCGTGGCGACCAACACGTTCAACTCGAATTCGATCAGCCTGTCCGACTACGGCATCACCGGCATGGCGCGCGAGATCAACATCGCCGCCGCCAAGCTGACGCGCGCCTGCGCCGACGCCGCAACGGCGCGCGATCCTTCAAAGCCGCGCTTCGTCGCGGGCGCGCTCGGGCCGACCAACAAGACACTCTCGGTATCGCCCAAGGTCAGCGATCCCGGCTTCCGCGCCGTCACCTTCGACGAGGTGAAGGACATGTATCGCGAGCAGATCGACGGGCTGCTCGACGGCGGCGTCGACTTCATCCTGGTCGAGACGGTGTTCGACACCTTGAACGCCAAGGCCGCCCTCGTCGCCGTCGACGAGGCGGGCGAGGCGCGCGGCGAGGTCCTTCCCGTGATGGTGTCGATGACCCTCACCGACCTGGCCGGACGCAACCTCTCGGGCCAGACGGTCGAAGCCTTCTGGCATTCGGTGCGGCATGCCAAGCCGATCACCATGGGGCTGAACTGCAGCTTCGGCGCGACCGAGCTCCATCCCTACGTGCAGGCGCTGAACCCGCAGGTCGACAGCATGCTGTGCGTCTATCCCAACGCCGGGCTACCGAACGAACTGGGCGCCTACGACGAGCCGCCGGAGATGACCGGCAAGCTGGTCAAGGGATGGGCCGAGAACGGCTGGATCAACGTGGTCGGCGGCTGCTGCGGCACGACGCCCGCCCACATCAAGGCGATCGCCGAGGCGGTAAAAGGCATCGCGCCGCGCACTTGGCATGTCCTGCCGCCCGCGCTGCGTCTCAGTGGCATGGAACCGGCGAGTTTCTTCTGATGGCTCAGGATATCGATACCGACAACAAGCCGGCGCCCCGCGCGATGTTCATCAACATCGGCGAGCGCACCAACGTCACCGGCTCGGCCCGCTTCAAGAAGCTGATCCTCGAGGGCGACTACACGGCCGCCATCGAGGTCGCGCGTCAGCAGGTCGAGAGCGGTGCGCAGATCATCGACATCAACATGGACGAGGGTCTGCTCGACGCCGAGCTGGCGATGGACACGTTCCTGAAGCTGATCGCCGCCGAGCCCGACATCGCGCGCGTGCCGATCATGATCGACAGCTCCAAGTGGAGCGTGATCGAGGCGGGACTGAAGTGCGTCGCCGGCAAGCCGATCGTGAACTCGATCTCCATGAAGGAGGGCATCGAGCCCTTCATCGCGCAGGCCCGCAAGGTCCGCCGCTACGGCGCCGCGGTCGTGGTCATGGCCTTCGACGAGAAGGGCCAGGCCGACACCAAGGAACGCAAGGTCGAGATCTGCTCGCGCGCCTACGACATCCTGGTGCACCAGGTCGGCTTCCCGGCGGAGGACATCATCTTCGATCCGAACATCTTCGCGGTGGCGACCGGCATCGAGGAGCACAACAACTACGGCGTCGACTTCATCGAAGCGACGCGCGAGATCAAGAAGCGCTGCCCCGCCGCCAAGATTTCCGGCGGCGTCTCCAACCTGTCCTTCGCTTTCCGCGGCAACGAGCCGGTGCGCAAGGCGATGCATTCGGTGTTCCTGTACCACGCCATCCAGGCGGGCATGGACATGGGCATCGTCAATGCCGGACAGCTCGAAGTCTACGACCAGATTCCCCACGAGCTCCGCGACGCCTGCGAGGACGTGATCCTCAACCGCCGCCCCGACGCCACCGACCGGCTTCTCGAGATGGCGCCAAAGTACAAGGGCAGCGCTGCGGAGGCCGCCGATCCGAAGGACGCCGAGTGGCGCAGCTGGCCGGTCGAGAAGCGGCTGGAGCACGCGTTAGTCAAGGGCATGGACCAGTTCGTCGTCGCCGACACCGAGGAGGCTCGGTTGCAGATCGCGCGGCCGATCGAGGTGATCGAGGGCCCCTTGATGGCCGGCATGAACGTGGTCGGCGACCTGTTCGGCGCCGGCAAGATGTTCCTGCCGCAGGTCGTGAAGAGCGCCCGCGTCATGAAGAAGGCGGTGGCGCATCTGCTGCCCTACATCGAGGCTCAGAAGACCGAAGGCTCGCGGCCCAAGGGCAAGATCGTCATGGCGACCGTCAAGGGCGACGTCCACGATATCGGCAAGAACATCGTCGGCGTGGTCCTGCAGTGCAACAACTTCGAGGTCATTGACCTCGGCGTCATGGTGCCGTTCCAGGACATCCTGAAGAGCGCCAACGACAACAAGGCCGACATCATCGGCCTCTCCGGCCTGATCACGCCGTCGCTCGACGAGATGGTGACGGTGGCCGAGGAGATGACGCGGCAGGGCATGAACCTGCCGTTGCTGATCGGCGGCGCCACCACCTCCAAGGTGCACACCGCCCTGCGCATCGCGCCGCGCTACAACGGCACCACCGTGCATGTCCTCGACGCCTCGCGCGCCGTCGGCGTCTGCTCGGCGCTCGTCTCCGAGTCGGGCTCGCAGGCCGAGGATTTCGCCAGCAAGGTCGCCGCCGAGTACGAGGCGATTCGCGTGGAACGCGCGGGCGGCACCAAGGAGAAAGTGATCGCGCTCGAGGCGGCACGCGCCAACCACTTCAAGATCGACTGGTCGGGCTATGAGGCGCCGAAGCCAGCGCTGAACGGCACGCGCGTATTCGCCGAGTATCCGCTGCACGAGCTGGTCGAGCGCATCGACTGGACGCCGTTCTTCCGTGCCTGGGAACTGGCCGGCAACTATCCCGCGATCCTCGAGGATCCGGTCGTCGGCGAGAGTGCGAAGAAGCTCTACGCCGATGCGCGCAAGATGCTCGATCATATCGTGCGCGAGAAGTGGTTGACGGCGAAGGGCGTGGTCGCCTTCTGGCCATGCCGCCGCGAGGGCGACGACGTCGTGATCTACAGCGACGAGACGCGCACCAAGGAGATCTCGCGCCTCTACTTCCTGCGCCAACAGATCGAGAAGCGCGCGCCGCGCGCCAACATGTGCCTGGCCGACTTCGTCTCGCCCGAGGCCGACTGGATCGGTGGCTTCGCCGTCACCGCCGGCCACGGCATCGAGCAGCATCTCGCACGCTTCAAGGCCGACCATGACGACTATTCGGACATCCTGCTGAAGGCGCTGGCCGACCGTCTGGCCGAGGCCTTCGCCGAGCGCCTCCACGAGCGGGTCCGCAAGACGCTGTGGGGCTACGCGCCGGAAGAGGCGCTGTCCAACGACGAGCTGGTGCGCGAAAAGTATCGCGGGATCCGTCCGGCGCCGGGCTACCCCGCCTGTCCCGACCACAGTCAGAAGCCGGAACTCTTCCGGTTGCTGAACGCGGGCCAGAACGCCGGCATCCAGCTCACCGAGAGCTTCGCCATGGTCCCGACCTCGGCGGTCTCGGGCTACTACTTCGCCCATCCCGACGCGCAGTATTTCGGCGTCGCCCGCATCGGCAAGGACCAGGTCGAGGACTATGCCAAGCGCCGCGGCGTCTCGATCGAACAGGCCGAGCGCTGGCTGCGGCCAAACATCGGATACTGAGACGGCATCGTGGTCCTCTCTCCGCCAGGGGGAGAGGATATGAAAGCGGACGAGGCCGGAGAAGATCGCGATGCTGAGCTATGGCCTCGTCCTGTTCGCAGGTTTCATCGCGGGGACGGTGAGCGGCGTCGTAGGCACCGGCGCGACGGTCATACTGCTGCCGGTACTGGTCATGGTCTTCGGGCCGCGCGAGGCGGTGCCGATCATGGCGGTCGTCGCTTTGATGTCGAACTTCGCCAAGATCACCGCGTGGTGGCGCCACATCGACTGGCGCGCCGCGGCGGCCTATGCGGCCGGCGGCATTCCCACGGCGGCCCTGGGCGCCCGCACCCTGCTGGCGCTGCCTGAGAACACGGTCGAAACGGCGCTCGGCGTCTTCTTCCTCGCTATGATTCCCGGCCGCCGCTGGCTCGCCCGGCGCAACATCGTGCTGGGCTATGGCGGTATGCTGATGGCCGGCATCGTGATCGGCTTCCTGACCGGTATCGTGGTCTCTACCGGGCCGCTCAGCGTACCGGCCTTCGCCGCCCACGGGCTCGTCAAGGGCGCGTTCATCGCCACCGAAGCCGCAGGTTCGCTGGCGCTCTACGTCAGCAAGGCCGCGACCTTCCAGGCGTTCGGCGCGCTCCCGACCGACATCGCGATCAAGGGGTTGATCACCGGCTCCTCGGTGATGGCCGGCACATACCTTGCCCGCCTGATCGTCGAACGTCTGAGCGTCACCGCCTTCCAGTACATGCTGGACCTCGGGATGGCCGTGTCGCGCATTGCGCTCCTTTGGCAGGCCCTGAGGTAGACGGGCGCGGAATTGATCGGCAAGGAAGGCGCACCTTCAAGGAGACAACAATGGCGATCACGAAGAAGCAGGAAGAGCGGGCGCTGAGCGCCGATGAGAAGGAACTAGTCGGCATGTCGGGCGTACGCGCGTCGCGGTCGCTGACCGATGGCGAACTCAGCCGGCTGGTGAAGCGCCTGCGCACCAAGCGTGACCGTGCGAAGACGGTGGCCGAACGCCAGCGCCGCGAGATACGCGGCAAGTCCAGGCCGCGAGGGGCGACCCCGGCAAAGGATGATGACGGATCACAACTCAAGCTCATGATCCTGTCGGCGGCGCTCATCCGTTTCGACGACGAGACCGGGCGTCGTGCCGCTGCCAAGGCCAAGGCATCGATGGTCGCAAGCGCGAAGAAGGCGCTGGCGCTGAAGCAGAAGGCGAAGCCAGCCAGGGCCAAGGCGAAGACTGCGCCGAAGACCACAAAGGGTGGCTCGCGCGGAAAGGCGCGCGTCGTCGTGGAGAACCACGTGCCCGCATCGGTGCGTGGCAGCGTCCGCAAGCAGAACGCGCGGGTGCAGGCCAAGCGCGACGCCCGCTAGGGTCTTGCGGCCGCGATGCGATAGGGCGACGCCGACAGCGGCGTCGCTCCCCGCTAGAGTGGCAGCAGGCTTCCAGGGAGGAACGCATGCTGGCCAACACCACGCGCACGCTCACCGAGGCACAACGGGAACAGTGGGCCGTCGACGGCTACCTGCAGATCGAGGGCGCGCTGTCCCCCGCCGAGGTCGATTTCTTTTCAACGCTGCTGGACGACACGGTACGCACCGAGCCGGGATATGAGCCTGCGCCGGGGACGCTGCCGCGGGGCCACTATGCCTGGAAACTGCCCGACCAGAACAAGGACGCGTTCATGGATCGGCGCGACCTGCTGCCCTATCACCAGGCCTTCATCGACCTGATCGACCGGCCGGGGATCTTCGACCTGATTCTCGACCTGATGGGCCCCTACATCCAGTTCTCGATGAGCCAGGCGATCGTGCGCGCCTCGACCGATCTCTTTCCGGGCTACACCCACACCGACGGCGGGCAGGCGCAGAAGGCGATCCGCGTCAGCGAAACCAGCCGGCCGCTGGCCGTGAAGGTCATGTACCTGCTGACCGACGTGACCGCCGAGAACAGCGGCAACTTCACGGTGTTCCCCGGCAGCCATCTCCGGCCCTTTCCCGAGCGCGCCGAGCGCATCCCCCATCCCGGCATGCCGGGCGCGGTGCCGCTGCTCGGCAAGGCCGGCGACGCCTATGTCTTCCCGCACGCGCTGTGGCACGGCCCCTCGCCCAACCATTCCGGCAAGGCCCGCAAGACGCTGCTCTATAATTATTGCCAGATGTTCATGCGGGCCTACGATTTCAGCGGCCCGTACACGGCGATCCTCGACCGCTGCACGCCGCGCCAACGCCGCCTGCTGGGCGACCTCGGCCACGATTTCAGGCCCGGCGATTTCTTCTACGCCCCCGAGGACCAGGAGGCGGTCATGACGGGCGCCCTGGCCTGACTCGTGCTACTGGCACTCTCCCGGACGGGCGCCCCTGTGGGCGGCCCTCCCCAACAGGAGTATCCATGAAGAACGTCGTCATGGCGGCTGCGATGGCCGCCCTCGCCCTCTCGACCGGCGCCTGCAGCATGCAGCAGCAGAGCGCGCAGCAGCTCAACACCACCAACGCAAATTCCCGCATCTAATCCGGCTCACTGACCTGCAATGTCGGCGGCAGCACGGGCTACGTGCTGGGCTCGGCCAAGCCGCTCGACTGCGTGTTCCTGGGCAAGGACGGCGTCTCGACGGCGCAGTACACCGGCACGATCGACAAGGTCGGCATCGACATCGGCTACACCAAGGCCGTGCACACGATCTGGCGCGTCTACTCGCTGGGCTAGGACCGCAGCGTGACGCAGATCGGCGGCACCTATGTCGGCGAGCAGGGCACGGTCGCGGCCGGCAACCAAGCCGGCGGCAACTGGATCTATGGCGGTCCGAACGCCGAGATCGGCATGGTCTCGTCGGGCGTGATCAAGGATGCCGGCTACAACCTGGCGACCGGCGTCGCCGCGATGACGATCCGGCTGAAGCAGTAGCTTCGGCTCAGCCCCGAGCCGCCGTCGCCGCCTGCAATGCGCAGCCGGCGACGGTGATGCGGTGCATCAGGCGCCGCTCTCCCTGATAATCGTTCTGGGCGCTGTGCCAGGTGGCGCGGTTGTCCCAGAAGGCGATCGAGCCGTCGCGCCACTGGAAGCGGCTGGTGAACTCGCTCCGCGTCACGTGCGCGTAGAGATATTCCAGCAGCGGGTTGCTGTCCTCGACGCTCCAGCCCTCGAAGTGCAAGGTGAAGTCCCCATTGACGTAGAGCGCCTCGCGGCCGCTCAGCGGATGGCGGATCACCACCGGGTGCAGCACGTCGCCCACCTTGTCCCCGTTGTGGAAGACGTGGTCGCTGCCGCTGGCCTTGCGCGCCGCGGTGCCGAAGCGATGCGCCGACGAGTGCACGGCGTTCAGCCCGCGCAACGTCTTCTTCAGCCCCTCCGATAAAGTTTCAAAGGCTCGATAGACGTTCGCGAACAGCGTATCGCCGCCCTTCGACGGCAGCTCGCGCGCCACCAGGATCGAGCCCATCGCGGGGATCTGGTCGTAAGTGTGATCGGTATGCCAGCGCTCGCCGATGTTCTTCTGCTGCGTCGGCTCCTTGCGGACCTCGGCGATCATCGGATAGCCGGCGACGGCCGGGAAGTAGCGGTTGATGTCGATCGCGCCCCAACGCTGCGCGAATTCGATGTGCTGCTCTGGCGTCAGATCCTGGTCGCGGAAGAAGATCACGCCGTGCTCGACGAAGGCGCGCTGCACCTCGTCCCACTGGCGGTTGCTCATCGACTTGAGATCGAGCCCCAGCACCTCGGCGCCGCAGCCTTCGAGCTCGCGAACCTGAACCGTCTCGTACGTCATGGGCCACCTCCGGCCCCGAGCTTATCGCGCTTGCACCCCGAGCAACAGCAGCGCGATCGAGAGTGTGAAGACGCTGGCGGCGGTCGAGATCACCACGGCATTGGTCGCGCGGGCGACGCCGATCCCGTACATCTGGGCGATCAGGTAAACGTTGGCGCCGGCCGGCAGGGCGGCATTCAGGGTCGCCACGGTGAGCCACAGCGGATCGAGCGGGAAGACGTAGCGGCCGATCGTCCAGACCAGCACCGGCAGCAGGGCCAGCTTGAAGAACGAGGCCACCGCTGCCGACTGCCAGTGGCCCTTCAGGCCGACATGGGCGAGCGAGGCACCGACCATGATCAGGCCGCAGGGCGGCGCCGCCGCGGCGAAGGCCTGAAGGATACGGTCGACCACGGCCGGCGTCGCGATGCCGGGAACGTGCGTCGTGACCTCGCCCCACAGGAGGCCCGCGAAGATCGCCGGGATCACCGGGTGCTTCAGCATGGAGAGCGCCGCGCCACCCAGACGCTTCAGCAGATTGCTGCGCCGCCCGGCCGCCCCGTCGATCTCCATCAGGAAGCAGGTGAAGGTAAGCAGGATCAGGGAATGCACGCTGATGATCATCAGCAGCGGCACCAGCCCCTGCTCGCCGAACCCGTAGCTGATGAAGGGGATGCCGATGCCGACTCCGTTGGAGAAGGAGCCGCTGAGGGCAAACATAGCGCGGTCGCCCAGCCGCAGCCCCTGCATCCAGCCGAGAACCATCAGCGCGCCGTAGAGCACCGCCACGCCGCTGAAGAAGGCGAGCAGCACCTGCGGCTCGAGCATCTCCAGCCGCACCTTGGCCATGGAGCGGAAGAGCAGCGCGGGGAACAGCGCGTAGAAGGTGACGGCGGTGAAGCCGCGCAAGCCCTCCGGACTGAGGAGCTTGCTGCGGCCGATCCCCCAGCCGACCAGCACCATGCCGAACACCGGCACGATGATGTCGATAATGGCGTTCATAAACTTTGAACGCGCCACACCTGTGGCGCGTTCTCATCTTTTCTGCACGGCGCGGGCTTTCGCGCCTCAGAAGGCGCTGCCGCCCGCCGGCGCATGTGAATGCGCCTTAAGCCGCCATCGCGAGGTTGCTGTAGCGGGTCAGGTGATGCTGCTGGTTGCCGAACATCAGGTCGATCATCGTCAGCCGCTTGAAGTAGTGGCTGACCGCCATCTCGTCCGTGACGCCCATGCCGCCATGCATCTGCACCGCGCTCTGGCCGCAGAACTTGCCCGACTTGCCGATCTGGACCTTGGCGCCCGAGGCGGCCTTGGCACGCACCGTCGTATCCTTGTCGTCGATCTTGAGCGAGGCCATCAAGGTCATCGAGCGCGCTTCCTGCGCGTTGGTGAAGCAGTCGACCATGCGGTGCTGCAGCACCTGGAACTTGCCGATCGGCACGCCGAACTGCTTGCGGGTCTTGATGTACTCGAGCGTCGCGGCGTTGATCGCGTCCATGCAGCCGGTCGCCTCGGCGCATAGCGCGACGATGGCGCGGTCGACGGCTTCCTCGACGATCGGGAATGCCTCGTCGACCTTGCCCAGCACCGCGTCGGCGCCGACGGAGACCTTGTCGAAGGTGAGCTCCGAGGCGCGCAGCGCGTCCTGGGTCGGGTAGTCGCGACGCGACAGGCCCTTGGCCTTGGCATCGACCACGAACAGGGTCAGGCCCTTGGGCTCGCGCGCCGAACCGCCGGTGCGGGCCAGCACGATGATCTCGTCGGCGGAGGCGGCGTTGTAGACGACGCCCTTGTGACCCGAGAGCGACCAGCCGTTGCCTTCCTTCGTCGCCTTGAGCGACACGTCGGCCAGGTTGTAGCGGCTCTGGCGCTCCAGCCAAGCGAAGGCGAACTGCTTCTTGCCCTCGATCATCGGCGCCAGCAGGGCGGCCTTCTGGTCGGCCGTACCGGCGCGAGCGATCATGCCGCCGCCCAGCACCACCGTCGGCAGGAACGGCTCGAGGACCAGGCCCTTACCGAACTGTTCCATGACGATCATCGTCTCGATCGGACCGCCGCCGTAGCCGCCATCCTCCTCGGAAAAGGACATGCCGAGCCAGCCCAGCTCGGCGAACTGCGCCCAGTTTTCGGGCAGCCAGCCGCGCTCGGTCGCCACGATCTTGCGGCGGTTCTCGAACGTGTACTTCTCGCGGGCGAAGCGCTCGGCCGATTCCTGCAGCTGCTTCTGTTCGTCGGAAAGGGACAGATCCATGGTTCTCCTCCGGAATTCTTGGATGCGGTTATAGCCCCCGTCAGAGGCCCAGCACCATCTTCGAGACGATGTTCTTCTGAATCTCGGTACTGCCGCCGTAGATGCTGGTCTTGCGCATGTTGAAATAGCGCGGCGCGGCGGGCGGGGCGTGGTCGGGCCCGATCGGGGTCTCGTTCGTGTCGTGGAACAGCATGCCGGGCTGGTAGGGCTGGGCATACTCACCCACCGCCTCCATCGTGAGCTCGGCGATGCGCTGCTGGATCTCCGAGCCGCGCACCTTCAGGGTCGAGACTTCGGGACCGGGCGCGCCGCCCTGGGCCATGGTCGAGAGCACGCGCAGCTCGCTCATCTCCAGCGCCTGGACCTGCAGGTCGATGTCGGCGATCTGCGCTACGAAGGCCGGATCGTCAGCCAGCGTGCCGCCATCCTGCGGCTCGATCCGGGCGATCTGGCGCAGCATCGAGACGCCGCGCTTGGAGGACGGGACCTCGGCGATGCCCAGCCGCTCGTTGGCCAGCAGGAACTTGGCGCAGGTCCAGCCCTCATTCTCCTTGCCGATCAGATTCTCGACCGGGACCTTCACATTGTCGAGGAACACATCGTTCACGTGATGGGCGCCGTCGGTCATTATGATCGGCCGCACTGTGACGCCCGGCGTCTTCATGTCGATCAGCAGGAAGGAGATGCCTTCCTGCGGCTTGGCATCCGGGTTGGTCCGCACCAGGCAGAAGATCCAGTCGCCCCAATGCGCGAACGAGGTCCAGGTCTTCTGGCCGTTGACGATGTAATGGTCGCCTTCCCTCACCGCGCGCGTGCGCAGGTTGGCGAGGTCGGAACCGGCGCCGGGCTCGGAATATCCCTGGCACCAAGAAACGTCTGAGCTGCGGATGCCCGGCAGGAAGCGCTCCTTCTGCTCTTCGGTGCCGAAGGTGTAGATCACCGGCCCGACCATCTTCGGGCCGAACGGCAGGATGCGCGGCGCGCCCTCCTCCGCCAGCACGTTCTCGAACAGGAAGCGCTGCGTCACGTCCCAGCCGGGGCCGCCGTACTTCTTCGGCCAAGTGTAGGCGAGCCAGCCCTTCTTCCCGAGCGCCTTCTGCCACACGATGTGGTCGTCGCGGTCGTAATGCTTGCCCGAGAAGGTCTTCTCGCGGGTCGCGGGCGACAGGTTCTCGCGCGCGAACGCACGTACCTCGTCGGCGAACGCCTTGTGCTCGGGCTTGAGGGCGAGGTCCATCTGACTAAATCTCCGTCTTGGCGTCATTGGAGCGCGCCACTCCAGTGGCGCTCATGATGTCCGAGCGCCACTGGAGTGGCGCGCTCCCATGAACGATCACAGCCCCAACACCATCTTGCTAATGATCCCCTTCTGGATCTCGTTGCTGCCGCCGTAGATCGTGGTCTTGCGCGTGTTGAAGTAGCGCGGCGCGGCGAGGTGGGCATAGTCGGGACCGACCGGCTCCTCGTTCGTACCCTGCCACAACAGGCCCGGAAGATAGGGCGCGGCATACTCGCCGACTGCTTCCATCGTGAGCTCGGTGATGCGCTGCTGGATCTCCGAGCCGCGGATCTTGAGCCCCGAGACCTCGGGACCGGGCTGGCCGCCCTGCGCCATTTGCGACAGCACACGCAGTTCGGTGAATTCGAGCGCCGTCACCTGGATCTCGAGATCGGCGATCTTCTCGGCAAAGGACTGGTTCTCGATCAGCGGCTTGCCGTTATCCTGCTCGGCGCGCGCGATGTCCTTCAGCGCCTCGACCCCGCGCTTGGACTGCGGCACGGCGGCGATGCCCAGCCGCTCGTTGGCCAGCAGGAACTTGGCGCAGGTCCAACCCTCGTTCTCCTTGCCGACCAGGTTCTCGACCGGGACCTTGACGTTGTCGAAGAAGACCTCGTTCACCTCGTGGCCGCCGTCGGCCATGATGATCGGCTTCACGGTGATGCCGGGCGTCTTCATGTCGATCAGCAGAAAGGAGATACCCTCCTGCGGCTTGGCCTTGGAATCGGTGCGGACGAGACAGAAGATCCAGTCGGCCCAGTGGCCCATCGTGTTCCAGGTCTTCGACCCGTTCACGATGTAGTGGTCGCCGTCCTTCTCCGCCTTGGTGCGCAGGCTCGCGAGGTCGGAGCCCGAGCCCGGCTCCGAATAGCCCTGGCACCACCAGACGGTGCTCTCGCGGATCGCCGGGAGATACTTCTCCTTCTGCGCCTCGGTGCCGAACGTGTAGATCACCGGCCCGACCATCTTGGTGCCGAACGGGATGATGCCAGGCGCGTATTCCTCGGCGCAGATGTTCTCGAAGATGTAGCGCTGCGCCGGCGTGAAGCCCGGGCCGCCATGCTTCTTCGGCCAAGTGTAGACCAGCCAGCCCTTCTTCCCGAGCGCCTGCTGCCAGCGCATGTAATCGTCGCGGATCAGGTGCTTGCCGTTCTTCACCTTGTCGCGCACGTCGGCCGGCAGGTTGGCGCGCACGAAGGCCCGCACTTCGTCGGCGAATTTCTGTTCTTCAGGCGTGAAAGCGAGGTCCATGTTCCGCTCCCGAGGAGGCATTTTCGATTTGGCCGGAGTTTAGCCACGCGGCCGGTCCGGACAAGCGCCGAGAATCCGCGACGCGGCTGACGACGCCGCGAAGCGGAACGGCTTTACGTACGAAATGCCTTACGTCACGGCACGATCAGAACCCTGTCTGCCTTGAGCTTCTCGATCGCCTCGTCGCTCAGGCCGGCCTCGCGCAGGACCTCGACGCCGTCGTTGCCGAGGGGCGGGGCGTGGCGGCGGAACTCGACCTTGGTCTTCTCGAAGTCAAGCGGGCTGGCGAAGGTGGTGATCGGGCCCTCGGTCGGATGCTCGCGCTCAGTGAAGAAGCCCGTGGCCTTGAGGTGCGGGTCGTCCTTCAGCTCTTCGAGGGTGCGCACAGGCATGGCGGGAATGTCGGCCTCGTCGAACATGTCGAGCCATTCCTGGGTCGGGCGATGCTTCAGCAGTTCGGCCAGCACCTGGTAGAGCTCGCTGAAATGCTTGGCTCGCTCCATGCGGTCGACGAACCTCTTCTCCTTGGCGAGATCGGGCCGTTCCGCCAGCTCGAAAAACTTGATCCAATGCGCGTCGGTATAGGGCAGCGCGCAGATGTAGCCGTCCTTCGTCGGGAAGGGATGGCGGAACTTGTTGATGATACGGTCGTAGCCCATGGGCGCGCGCTCCGGGCTCCAGGTGGCGCCGAACAGGTGCTCGGTCAGCCAGAACGAGGCCAGCGTCTCCAGCATCGGCACCTCGATCATCTGGCCCTCGCCCGTGCACTTGCGGTGGTAGAGCGCGCCCAGCACGGCGATGCAGAGATGGAGCCCGGTCGTCTTGTCGGCGATCAGACTCGGCATGAAGCGCGGCGGCAGCCCGTCGACCCGGCTCTGCAGCGAGGCCGCGCCGGAGACGCCCTGCACCAGATCGTCGAAGGCCGGCTTGTGGCCATAGGGCCCCTTGCGCGCATAGCCCAGCGAATAGGCATAGATGATCGACGGGTTGATCTTCTTCAGATCCTCATAGCCCAGGCCCAGGCGCTCGATGGCCTGCGGCCGGCTGTTGTGGATGAAGAGATCGGCGTCCTTGATCATGTCCTTCAGGACGGCGCAGGCGGCTGGCTTCTTGAGGTCGAGGCAGATCGAGCGCTTGTTGCGGTTGGCCGCCATGTAGATCGGGCCCATGGCCGGGGCGTTGCCGAGGCTGCCGCCCGAGGCGCGCAGCAGGTCGCCTTCCGGCGGCTCGACCTTGATCACGTCGGCGCCCATGTCGGCCAGATGCTGCGTGGCGAACGGCCCCAAGAGAACCGCCGTCAGATCGATCACCCTCACGCCCTGCAATGGTCCCGGCATTTCCTCGTCCCCGCTATGTCGTTTTGATCTTGCCCGAACCGTGCCATCGCCCCTTGCGAAATGGTAGTCCTACGGTAACACCTCGTCCCGAGGCGCTTCGCGGTGCGAGGCGCTAGGACATTTCTGGAATTTGGGGTCATGTGATGGTTGGAGCGCTGGACGGTCTGCTGGTGGTGAGTGTCGAGCAGGCCGTGGCCGCTCCCTATTGCGCCGCCCGGCTGGCGGATGCCGGCGCCCGCGTCATCAAGATCGAGCGGCCCGAGGGCGATTTCGCGCGCGGCTACGATGGCTATGTACACGGCCAGTCGAGCTACTTCGTCTGGCTGAACCGCGGCAAGCAGTCCCTCACCCTCGACTTCAAGGCCAAGGACGACCTCGCCCTTCTGCACCGGCTGATCGCCAAGGCCGACGTGCTGATCCAGAACCTGGCGCCGGGCGCGGCCGAGCGCGCGGGTTTCGGCTCCGCTGCCATGCGGGCCGCGCACAAGAAGCTGATCACCGTCGACATCTCGGGCTACGGCGACCACGGCCCCTACAAGAACCGCCGCGCCTACGATCTGCTGGTCCAGGCCGAGAGCGGCCTCGCCTCTATCACCGGGACCGAACATGCGCCCGGCCGAGTCGGCATCTCGGCGACCGACATCGGCACCGGCATGTACGCCCATGCCGCCGTGCTGGAGGCGCTCATTGCCCGCGGGCGGACCGGCGAGGGCCGCGCCATCTCGGTCTCGCTCTTCTCCTCGATGGCCGAATGGATGACCGTGCCGCTGCTCGGCATGGAATATTCCAACTACGAATGGCCGCGCCTCGGCCTCACCCATCCGTTCATCGCGCCCTACGGCGTCTATCCGACCTCCGACAAGGTGCCGGTGCTGATCTCAATCCAGAACGATCGCGAGTTCGAGCGTCTGTGCCACGGCGTCATCGACCGGCCGGGCCTCGAGAAGGACCCCGACTACGCCACCGGCAAAGCGCGCAATGCGCGGCGCGACGACACCAACGCGATCGTAGCCAGGAGCTTCGCCGCGCAGACCTTCGCCGATCTCTCGGCCCGCCTCGAAGCGGCGCAGATCGCCTGGGCGCGGGTCAGCAGCGTCAAGGACCTGACGACGCACCCGCAGCTGCGCCGCACCGGCTTCAACTCGATCGACGGCAAGGAAGTCTCGATCCCGGCGCTGGCCGCCTCCTACACCGGCGAGCCCGAGCGGCTGGGCGACGTGCCGACGCTCGGCCAGCACAGCGAGGTGATCCGCAAGGAGTTCGCCGCCTGATGCCCAAATGGCTGACGGGCCTCAAGCTCGCGGCCTATGGCGCCGCCTACTTCTTCGCCGCCGGCGCCTTCATGAGCTACTGGCCGGTATGGCTGCGCGACCGCGGCGTCACCGACACAGAGATCGGCACGCTGTTCATGTCGCGCCAGATCATCACCGTGATCGCCACCCTCTCGGTGGGCTGGATCGTCCATCGGCTGGGCGGCCCGCGCGGCGTGATCGTGGCGCTGGGGATCGGCGCCATCGTCATGATGGTCGCCTACCAGTTCTCCTATTCCTTCCTGGCCATCTTCATCGTCACCATGATCTGGGGCTTCCTCTGGTCGCCGCCGATGCCGCTCTATGACGGCGTCCTGGTGACGGAGACCAAGAAGCACGGACTCGACTATGCGCGCGTGCGTATGTGGAGCTCGGTCGCCTTCATCTTCGGAACGTTTCTAGCCGGCATCGCCGTCGACCGCTACGGCCCGCCCTGGGTGCTCTATGTCGGTATGGCGAGCATCGTGCTGCTGGCGCCCTTCGCCCTGCTGCTGCCGGCCACGCCGCCGCGCGCCGCTGCCACAGGTCACGACCACGCATCGTTCCGCGTGTCCGAGCTGCTGCGGCAGCCGCCGTTCCTGCTGTTCCTGCTGGCCTGCGGCCTCTGCCAGGCCAGCCACTCGGTGCTCTACAGTTTCGGCACGCTGACCTGGCGCGGCGCCGGCATTCCCGACGTCACCATCAGCGCCCTGTGGGCCGAGAGCGTCGCCATCGAGATCGTGCTGATGCTGTTCGGCGGCTGGCTGCTGGCAAGGCTGGGCGTCTGCGGCCTGATCGCGCTCGGTCTGGCCGCCGGCCTGGTGCGCTGGACGGCCATGGCCTTCACGACCGAACTGTGGGCGCTGGTGCTGCTGCAAGCGCTGCACTCCTGCACCTTCGCCGCCTGCCATCTCGGCGCCATGGCCTTCCTGCAGCGCGCTTTGCCGACGCACGGCGCGGCGATCGGCCAGAGCCTCTACTACGCGCTGGGCACAGGCGCGACACAAGCCTTCGTCTACCAGTTCTCCGGCCTGCTCTATTCCGAATACGGCCAGCGCGCCTTCCTCGGCATGACCGTGGTCAGTGCCCTCGGCATGTGCGCGCTGCTGCTGCTCGCCCGCACGTGGAATGGCGGGCTGCTGGTAGGACAGTCCGAAGCGCGGGCGTAATTCGCGTCTAGCTATTGCCCCTGGTGTGGGACCCTAGCGGGAGCTGTCGCTGACGAGGCGCCGGTCAGTTCCTCGCCTGGCCCTCGCCAGTCTTGTCGCGCAGGCGCCGCATGCCGCGCAGCCAGCGGTCGCGGTCGAGTTTGCGCGTCATGTATTCCTTCACCTCGGGATGCGGCAGGATCAGGAAACGCTCCTCGTCCATCGCCTCGATCACCGTCTGCGCCACTGCATCGGTGTTGATCACGCCGTCGACGGACGCCGCCGTCGCCCCGGCCATGCGCAGCATGTTGGTGTCGACCGCCTGCGGGCAGAGCACCGAGACCCTGATGCCGCGGTCGCCATACTGGATCGACAGATGCTCGGCCAGCGCCACGGCCGCGTTCTTCGTGACGCCATAGGGCGCCGAGCCCATCGATGCCAGAAGGCCGGCCGCGCTCGCGGTGTTGAGCAGGTAACCCTCGCCGCGCTTCAGCATCTGCGGCACGAGCGCCCGGGCGGCATAGACGTGCGCCATGACGTGGATGGCCCAGGAATCGGCCCAGTCCTTGTCGGTCGCATCCTCGTGGCCGCCGCGGCCAATGCCGGCATTGGAGAAGAAGATGTCGATCTCGCCGTACTTCTTCTCCGCCTCAGCGATCAGCCGCTTGACCTCGGACTCCTGGCCGATGTCGCCCGCCACCGCGAGGGCGCCGATATCCTTCGCGACCTTGTCCAGCCGCTCGGCATCCCGGTCGGCCACCACGAGCCCCTTGGCGCCTTCCTTGGCGAAGCGCCGCGCGATCGCCTCACCGATTCCGCCCGCCGCGCCGGTGACGACGCAGACCTTGCCCTTGACCTTCATGTCAGCCCCACGATTGCTCGATCAGTTCGATATACTGTGCCTTGGTCGGCTGGCGCGGCGTCGAGAGGTGGCAATGGTCGCCCATCGCGCCCTCGGCGATCTTCTCGATCGTGCCCTGCGCCAGGCCGGCCGCACCGAGACCCTTCGGGATGCCCAGCCGCTCGTTGAGCGCCGACACTGCATTGGCAACGCCGTCGGCACTGGCTTCGCTTTCGGGCAGGCCCATCACCTGCGCGACGCGCTTGAACTTTTCGCCGACCGCCGGCTCGTTGAAGCGCAGAACGGCAGGGAGATAGATCGCGTTCAGCGTGCCGTGGTGCAGGCGGTAGCCCTTGAGGCCACCGGTCGGATGCGAGAGCGCGTGCACGGCGCCCAGCCCCTTCTGGAAAACCATGGCGCCCTCCATGGCGGCGACCGCCATGTTGTAGCGCGCCTCGCGATCCTGCCCGTCCTTCGTGGCGCGTTCGACGTACTTCCAGGCCTTCTCGAGGCCGTCGAGCGCGATCGCATCGGCTGGCGGGTTGAAGACGTTGGCCAGGTAGCATTCGATGTTGTGCGTGAATGCGTCCATCCCGGTGCCGGCTGTGAGATGCGGCGGCAGGCTCATCGTCAGCTCGGGATCGATCAGCGCCAGCCGCGGGATCAGGTAGGGACTGCCGATCGCGAGCTTGCGGCCCGAATCCATGATGATGACGCCACCGCGGCTCACCTCGCTGCCGGTGCCGGAGGTGGTCGGGATCGCGACCATGGGTGCCACCGCCGCCGTGATCTTGCCCGCCCCGCCTTCGACGAAGGAGTAGGCCTGCAACGACGGGCCGGGATGCGTCGCCATCAATGCCACGGCCTTCGCCAGGTCCATCGGCGAGCCGCCGCCGATGGCGATGATGCCGTCGCAGCCCTCCTCCTTGTAGACCTTGAGCGCATCGCGCATCGCGGCCTCGGTGGGGTTCTCCGGCGTCTCGTCGTAGATCGTGATCGGCATGTTGCCGGGCAGCTGCTCCTTGACCTTGGCCCAGAGGCCGGCGGCGATGACACCCTTGTCGGTGACGATGAGCGGGCGGCGCATGCCCAGCATCTGCAGTTCCGATTCCAGCAGCTTGAGCGCGCCAATGTCGAACTGGATACGGGTCAGGTAGGTGATCAGGGCCATCCGGCAATTCCTCTCGATTTTGCCCGCAGCCTACGCGAGAACGTGCGCATGAGCGACACTCTCGTCCTGCGTACCGCGACAACCGACGATGCCGACGCGATCGCCCGTGTGATCGCGGCCTCCTTCGAACAATATCGCGGCAAGCTCAATCCGGAATCCGGCGCCTTCCGTGAAACCGCCGGCGGCATCGCGGCCGAACTGACCAGGGGAGCCAGCGCGATCGTCGCGGAGCGGAACGGAGAGATAGTGGGCTGCGTGCTCGTCGAGGAGAAGGAAGGCGACCTCTATTTCGGCCGCCTCTCGGTCCTGCCCTCGGCGCGCGGCGGGGGCCTCGCGCGGCAATTGATCCAGGCCGTCGAGACCGAGGCGCGCCATCGCGGCCTGGCCGGTGTCCGGCTCGGTGTACGGGTCGTCCTCACCGACAACCAGCGCCTGTTCCAGGCGCTCGGCTACCACGAGACCTCGCGCGAGGCCCATCCGGGTTTCGACCACCCGACCTCGATCACCATGCGCAAGCCGCTGGCCTGAGCCGCGAGCGGAAACTTTCGCAGACCGCGCACGACGCGACCGATTGACCGTTGAGCAACCGGGGGCGCGGTCTGCTATTCTGAGAGACATGAGCAGCCGCACCCCCCTCACCGGTCCGTCCGTCTGGCACGGCCAGGACATCAAGAATTCCACACGCTGGATCCGCACCCTGACGCCGGATGGTGTGGACGAACTCGACGCCGCCCTGAAGGGGCTGCGCGGCATGCAATGGTCGGAGATCTCGCGCGGCGACTTCTACCTGCCGACCCTCGACGAGCTGTTCGACGACGTCGCCGACGAGCTGGAGAATGGCAGCGGCATCGTGAAGCTGCGCGGCATCCCGGTCGACCGCTACAGCGAGGAAGACCTGCGGCGCCTCTACTTCGCCATCGGCACGCACATCGGCACGCCCGTGTTCCAGAACCGCAGCGGCGAACTGATGCGCGCCATCCGCGACGAGGGCGCCCATGTCGGCCGCACCTACGGCGAGACCAAGGACGAAAAGGGTTCGACCTTTCTCTCCTCCTATGCCCGCACGCTGACCAACGGCGCCCTGCGCTTCCATACCGACCGCACCGACGTGGTCGGCCTGCTGTGCGTGCGCCAGGCGCGCGCCGGCGGCGTCAGCAAGCTCGCCTCGACCCCCGCCATCCACAACGCGATGCTGGAGCGCCGGCCCGACCTGCTCGAACTGCTGTTCCAGGATTATTGGCGCAGCCGTTTCGGTGAAGAGGGCACCAAGAAGGATGGTGAGGCGACCACGCGCGAGACCGCCTATCCGCTGCCGATCTTCGGCCTGCGCGACGGCAAGTTCACCTCGCACTATTCGCTGACCTTCATCGAGGCGGCGCAGATGGCGCCCGGCGTGCCGAAGCTCACCGATGCCCAGCGCGAGGCGATCGACGTGCTGATGCAGACCGCCGAGGAACTCTGCTTCGAGATGACGCTCGAGCCCGGCGACCTGCAGCTCATCAACAGCCACGTCACCTATCACGGCCGCACGCCGTTCGAGGACGACGCCTCGACCGGCCACGACCGCCTGCTGCTGCGCCTCTGGCTCACCATGCGCAACAACCGCCCGCTCCCCGAGGGTCATGAGATCCTGTGGCAGGAGATCGAGGCCGGCCGCCCGCGCGGCGGCATCCGCCAGGTCGAACTGTAGTGCTGGGGGCGCGCCACTCCAGTGGCGCGTCATCCTCAAAACCTTGCACGACGCGCCACTGGAGTGGCGCGCCCCAGCAATGATTGACTAGGAAATCATGCACATATAGTTTCCTAGTCAGCCGATGACCTCCGATCTCGAAACCCATCTCGGCTACTGGCTGCGCTTCGTGTCCAACCACGTCTCGCATGCCTTCAGACTCAAGCTGCAGGCGCGCGACGTGACCGTGGCCGAATGGGTCGTGTTGCGCGACCTGTTCGACGGCGATGGCGTCCCGCCCAGTGTCCTGGCCGACCGGCTGGGCATGACGCGCGGCGCGATCTCAAAGCTGGCGAACCGGCTGATCGCCAAGGACCTGATCGAGCGCACGGCCTCTACCGAGGATCGGCGGCAGCAGACGCTGACGCTCACGGCGGCGGGACGGAAGCTGGTGCCGGCGCTGTCGGCGCTGGCCGACCGCAACGACGCGGAATTCTTCGGCCATCTGAAACCGTCCGAGCGCACAGTCCTGGAGAAGATGCTCCGGGACATCGTGCGCCGGCACGATCTCAAGATCATCCCCACCGAATAGGACCGAACAATGGACATCGCCGTCATCGAGGAGTGCACCCGGGCCTCCCACGAGGAGCGCATTACCTTCGGCAAGGTCGTGGGTCGCCTGATCGCGGCCGGTGTCGAGCGCTATCACGTCGACCTCGTCCGCGGGGAATCGATCTATTTTATGCCCGACGGTCGGTCCCATCGCGTGACCTACACGCCTGTCGATGCCCGCCCTGCCGACGCCTTCTCGGCCGACGGCGTTCTCGCGGCAGTCCGGTCGATCCAGGCCGGCAGGACGAAGTACCTGACCTTCTGCCGCCAGATCATGGAAGCCGGCTGCGTCGGCTATCTCGTGTCGATGCAGGGAAAGCGCGCCGTCTATTACGGCCGCAGCGGCGAGACCTATGTGGAACCGTTCCCGCCGGCCGCCAGCTAGCGCTTCTGGCGCAGGCGGCCGACGATGCCCGCCGGGAAGAAGTAGACGCAGAGAATGAAGGCCACGCCCAGCCACAGAAGCCAACGGTCGGGGTGGAACAGGTTGGCCAGCAGCGGCACGCCCGTCAGCGCCTTGTTGGCGATCGCCAGCAGGTCCTGAAGGTAGTTCTGGGCGAAGACCAGCAGGACCGCGCCGATGACGGCGCCGTACATCGTGCCCATGCCGCCTATCACCACCATCAGCAGGATGTCGACCATGATGTCGAAGCTAAGCGTCGTGTCGGGATTGGTCTGGCTGGACCACAGGGCGAGCAGCGCGCCGGCCAGCGCGGCGGTGGCGGCGGCGATGCAGCTCGCGATGGTGCGGTAGACGACGGTGCGGTAACCGATCGCCTCGGCCCGGAACGGGTTCTCGCGGATCGCCATCAGCACGCTGCCGAACGGTGAGTTCACGATGCGCAGCAGGACCAGGATCAGCACCAGGGACGCGATGTAAACGAGGTAGTAGTCGAGCAGCCGGCCGTTCAGACGCACGCCGAACAGCGTGTCGCCGAACGAGAAGGACGCGCGCAGGGCCGCCGGCAGCCGGTAATTCAGCCCGTCCTCGCCGCCCGTCAGGTCCGAGAGCTGGGACGCCAGGATCGCGAAGGCGCTTGCGACCGCCAGGGTGATCATCGCGAAGAAGATCGTTCGGACACGCAGGCTGAACAGGCCGATCACCGTCGCCAGCACGATGGCGACCAGCAGGCCCGCCACGGTGCCGACCGCGACCGCGTCCCACCCCGCCCCCATGCGCGTGAGCGAGATGGCGACGCCATAGGCGCCGATACCGAAGAACATCGTATGGGCGAAGGAGACGATGCCGGTATAGCCCAGCAGCAGGTCGAACGACGCGGCGAGCAAGATGAAGACGCAGATCTTGGCCGCGACGTTCAGCGACTTGGCGCCGGGAAACAGGAACGGCGCCACCGCGAGGCCGACCAGGATGGCGACCAGCGCCAGCGCCAGCCAGCGACTGCGCGGCAGGTCGTCGGACAGGATCGAGCGGAGCATGGCTCTACCTCTTCGCCACGGGATAGAGGCCCTGCGGCCGCCACAGCAGGACCATCGCCATCAGCAGGATGTTGGAGCCCAGCGCCACCTTGGGCGCGAGGAAGCCGATGTAGTTGGCGGTCAGCCCGACCAACAGCGCGCCCACGAAGCAGCCGCCCACCGAGCCCAACCCGCCGATGATGATGACGATGAAGACCAGCACGGCGACCTGGGCGCCGATCGCCGCCGTCACCGTCTCCTGGTAGAGGCCCCACATGGCGCCGCCCAGTCCCGCCAGCGCGGAGCCGACCACGAAGACGCCGACGAAGAGACGGCGGATGCGATAGCCCAGCGCCTCGACCATCTCGCCGTTCTCGACGCCGGCGCGGATCAGCAGGCCGAGGCGGGTGCGGTTCAGCGTCAGCGCCAGGGCGGCGAACACGACCAGTCCGACCACCACCGCCAGCACGCGATACTTCTCGATCGCCACGTCGCCGAACAGGAAGGCGCCGCGCAGCGCCGTCGGCCGGCTGAGCGTGATCTGGTCCGGTCCCCAGATCACCTTGAGAAGCTGCTCGGCCACGATGAGGCCGCCCGTGGTCACCAGAATCTGCTTCAGGTGCTGGCCGTAGACCGGCCGCACGATGATCCGCTCGAAGCCGAGCCCCAGCACGCCGCTCACCACCATCGCCGCCAGCACGGCAGGGCCGATGGCCGCGAGGTTCAGCCAGATCGAATCGGCGGTCATCCAGGGCGACAGCGCCAGCATCACGCTGGCGGCCACGAAGGCGCCCACGGCGATGAAGGCGCCATGGCCGAAATTCAGCACGTCCATCAGGCCGAAGGTGAGCGTGAGGCCCGAGGCCATGATGAAGATCATCAGCCCCATCGCGAGGCCGGCGACGGTGAGCGTCACCCAGCTCGCCGGCGAGCCGATCAGCGGCAGGGCACCGATCATAAGGGCCGGAATGAGCAGCAGCGGAAGCCAGTCTCGTTTCATTGGTGCGTGTCCATGCCGAGGCCGAGCAGGTGCTGCTGCAGGCTGGCGTCCGCGGCGAAGGCCGCCATGCCGCCCTGGTGTGCCACCCTGCCGTCGTCCATCACCGCAACGGAATCGCCGAGCTGGCGGGCGAACGCGAAGTTCTGCTCGACCACCAGCAGGGTCGACTCGCCGTCCTTCAACTCGCGGAAGGCGTCGATCATGTTGGCGATGATGGCCGGCGCCAGGCCCTTGGTCGGCTCGTCGATCAGCAGCAGGCGGCGCGGTTCGATGATGGCGCGCGCCACCGCCAGCATCTGCTTCTGGCCGCCCGACAGGAGACCCGCCGGCAGGGTCCAGAAGCGCTTCAGCGCCTCAAAGCGCGCGAAGATCCAGTCGAGCCGCTTCTGGTCCGGCGGGCCCGACCGCGCCGCCAGCACGAGATTCTCCTGGACCGTGAGGTCGGCGAAGATCGCCATGCTCTCGGGCACGTAGGCGATGCCCAGCCGCGCGATGTCGGGCGTGGCCATGTGGGTGATGTCGCGCCCGTCGAAGCGGATCTCGCCCGCCGCCGCCCGCCACATGCCCATGATGGTGCGCAGGGTGGTGGTCTTCCCCGCCCCGTTGCGGCCCAGCAGCATGGTGAGCCCGCCCTCGGCCACCTCGAACTCGACGCCGTGCAGGATGTGATAGCGGCCGATGGTGGTCTGCACGCCGCGCAGGGTGAGGAGTGCCGTCATTTGCTGGGGGCGCGCCACTCCAGTGGCGCGTGTTCGTTTGTTGCGGGCGATGATCGCACCACTGGAGTGGCGCGCCCCCAGCGGAACTCCTCACGCATAGACCGCGCCTCCAAGATACGCCTCGCGCACGATGTCGGAGTTGATGACCTCGGCGGGCTTCCCGTCGGCCACCAGCTTGCCCTGGTGCAGCACGACGATGCGATCCGACAGCGACCGCACAACGTCCATCTTGTGCTCGACCAGCAGGATCGTCTTGTCGCCGCGCTTCTTGATGGACGCGATGATGTCGAGGATCGTCGGGACCTCGTCGATGCTCATGCCGGCCGTCGGCTCGTCGAACATGAAGACGTCGGGTTCCAGCGCCAGCAGGATCGCGACTTCGAGCTTGCGCTGGTCGCCGTGCGGCAGGGTCGCGGCGATCGCCTGGGCGCGGTCGGCCAGCGACACGGCCGACAGGTGCGCCATCGCCCGGTCGATCAACTCGCGATGGGTGAGCGTGCGGCTGAACAGGTCGTAGCCCTTGCCGCTCTTGACCTGCACCGCCAGCCGCACGTTCTCGAGCGTGCTGAGGTTGGGAAAGAGGTTGGTGAGCTGGAAGGCGCGGCCCAGGCCGAGCCGCGTCCGGCGCGGCGCGGCGAAGTTGGTGATGTCCTCGCCGTTCAGCGTGACCCGGCCGGAGGTTGCCGGGAGCTGTCCGGAGATCAAGTTGAAATAGGTCGTCTTGCCGGCGCCGTTCGGCCCGACGATCGAGGTGAGCGTGCCCTTCCCGAAGGCGCACGACACCCCGTCGACGGCCGCGTGTCCGCCGAAGCGGATGGTGAGGTCCTTGGTTTCGAGCATCGCGTGTTCATCGGAGCGCGCCACTTCAGTGGTGCGCTCCGATGATGCGTCAGCGCTTGTTCTTGATCGGCAGCGTCATCTCGCTCGCCGGGATCACGCGCACCAGTTCGAGCAAGTCGACATTGTCCGGCGCGTCCTTCTTCATGCGCCAGTGATACATCTCCTGCAGGGCCTGGTGGTCTTCCCTGCGGAAGGTCATCGTGCCCTTCGGCGTCTCGAAGCTCATGCCCTCCATGGCCGCGATCAGCTTCTCGGAGTCCGTCGACTTGGCCTTCTTCACGGCCTCGACCAGCGCGATGGCGGCGCTCATGCCGCCGGCCACGAAGAAGTCCGGCGGCACGCCGTTGTTCTTCTTCTTGTATTCGGTCACCAGCCAGTCGTTCACCGGGTTCTTGGGGAAACCCCAGTAGTAGTAGATCGCGCCTTCGAGACCCGGGAACTGCTTCCAGCCGGCCATCACCGGCAGCAGGTTGCCGCCGGGCGCCATCTCGATGCCGAAGCGCTCGGGCTTGAGGTCCATCAACTTCGGGAGAGGATGGGCGCCGGCCCACACCACGACCACGACCTTGCGGCCGGGCTTGTCCTTCAGCGCGTCGAAGATGCGCTGCGCAGACGCCGTGAAGTCGGTCGTGGCCTGCGGGGCATATTCCTCATGCACGACCTTGGCCTTGGAGCCGACAGCCGCCAAGGCGGCCTTCACCGCGGCGACGCCGTCCTTGCCGAAGGCATAGTCCTGGGCGAGCGTGGCAATGCTGATGTTCTCGTCCTTCAGCGTCGCCGCGGAAGCCAGGGCGTCCTGCGTGGAATTGCGCCCGGTGCGGAAGATGTACCGGTTCCACTTCTCGCCGGTGATCTGGTCGGCCACGGCCGGCTCGACGATCAGCAGCTTCTTGTACTCCTCGGCCACCGGCAGCATGGCGAGCGCGCCCGCCGAACCGGTGGTGCCGACGGCGATGTCGACCTTGTCGTCGCCATAGGCCTGCTCCAGCGCGGCCTTGGCCAGGTCCGGCTTGAACTGGTCGTCCTTCAGGATGACCTGTATCTTGCGGCCATCGACTTCCATCGTGCCCTTGGTCGCGTATTCGAGGCCCAGCATGAAGCCGGCCTCGGTCTGCCGTGCATAGGCCTCGAGC
>JAGNNA010000275.1 GCA_017990895.1 Reyranella sp. | reverse complement strand
CCCGGCCGGGCCGATCTGACTGCCGTGTCCGCGCAGGTGAAGGGGCGGCTGGCGTCGTCGTGATGCGGTGGCGTCCGTGCCGGCATGCCCGCCGGCCGGGTGATTCCGCCGCGATGGTGCCGGGCATCCGGGCTACACTGCCACCGTGATTCCGCAGGCGTTCATCCAGGAGTTGCTCGCACGTGTCGACGTCGTCGATGTCGTCGGCAAACACGTGCGCCTGAAGAAGGCGGGCGCCAACTTCCTCGGGCTGTGCCCGTTCCACGGCGAGAAGTCGCCCTCCTTCACCGTCAGCCCCAGCAAGCAGTTCTATCACTGCTTCGGCTGCGGCGCGCACGGTTCGGCCATCGGGTTCCTGATGGAGCATTCCGGACTTTCCTACGTCGAGGCCATCCGCGACCTCGCCCAGGCCGTCGGTCTGCAGGTGCCCGACGAACCGCGTGGCGGCGACGCGCCTGCCCGAGTGGATCCCGGCCTGCTCGACGTGCTGGCGCGGGCGGCGCAGTTCTACAAGCTGCGCCTGAAGGATTCGCCCCGTGCGATCACCTATCTGAAGAATCGCGGGCTCACCGGGGAGACCGCCGCGCGGTTCGCCATCGGCTATGCGCCGGAAGGCTGGCGCGGGCTGCAGGCGGCGTTTGCCGAATACGATGCGCCGGTGCTGCTCACTGCCGGGCTGGTCATCGAAAGCGAGCCGCAGTCCGATGGCCGGACGCAGGGAGATCCTGCCGGTACGCAGGCCGCTGCCCCGGCGGGTGCCCCGGTCGCTGCCTCGGCAGGTGCCCCGGTCGCCGTTGTGCCGAGCCAGCGCCGGCGCTACGACCGGTTCCGCGACCGGATCATGTTTCCGATCCGCAACCAGCGCGGGCAGGTGATTGGCTTTGGCGGGCGGGTACTGGACCGCGGCGAACCGAAATACATGAATTCCCCCGAGACGCCGGTGTTCTCGAAGGGCCGGGAACTGTATGGACTGTTCGAGGCGCGCGACCCACTGCGCACGCGCAACTGTGCGATCGTGGTGGAGGGCTACATGGACGTGGTGATGCTTGCGCAGCACGGCGTCGGCAACGCGGTGGCCACGCTCGGTACGTCGACCACGCCGGACCATGTGCGCAAGCTGCTCCGGCTGGTCGACCGTGTGGTGTTCTCCTTCGATGGCGACAACGCCGGGCGCAAGGCTGCCTGGCGGGCGCTCGAGGCGAGCCTGCCGCATGCGGCCGACACCAAGCGCATCGAGTTCCTGTTCCTGCCGCCCGAGCATGACCCCGACAGCTACGTGCGTGAACACGGCGCCGATGGCTTCGACCGTCTGCTCGGCGAGGCCCAGCCACTGTCGGAGTTCATGGTCCGGGAGCTGTCGCGCCGGTTCGACATGACCACCCCGGAAGGGCGTGCCGGGTTCCTGTCGACCGCGCGGCCTCTGCTGCAGGCGCTGCCGCCGGCCGCATTGCGGATGCAGCTCGTGCATCGCGTCGCCGACGCCGGGTCCGTGCTTGCGCAGGAGCTGGAGCGCTTCCTGGAGCAGGGGGAAGGCGGTCGTTCGTCGCAAGGCGCGCCGCGCCGGGCGCCCGAGGCATCGCGCTCCGGGTCCGACGAGCGTGATCCGCCTCCGGAACACTGGGCGGGAGGCGAAGAACGCGGATCGTCCGGCTGGCATGGTCCGGGCGAAGGGCGCGGCGCGGGCGGTGGTTGGCGAAATGGCGGCAATGGTGGCGGAAGCGGTGGCAGTGGCGGCGGAAGCGGTAGCTGGAAAGGCCGCGGGCAGGGACGATTCCAGGGGCGTGACGGCTGGCGCAGCCGGGACGCACGCCGCGACGACGGTCCGCCGGTCATGCGTCAGCGCGCGGCGCCGCCGGATCTGGTTCGGCGCGTGCGGCTGTTGTCGGCGCTGCATCCCGCCCTCGTCCGGACGCCGGTCGATCGCGGGTTCCTCCCCGGTGACTTGGTGGCCTGGTTCGATCTGGTGTCCGCGCAACCGGAGGGCGCGTCGCTGGTGGTGTTGTGCGAGGCGTTGCGTGACAGTCATCCCGATCTGATCGCCCGGGTCGAGCGTGATGCCGCCGCCGACGGTTCGCTGGTCGCCGAAATGACGCTGGAGGAGGCGCGCGCCGAGTTCGACGGCGCTGTGGCGCAATTGCGCGACCGTCGCCTGCGGGAGGCAATGGATGCGCTGGCCGCTGGAGGGTTTGCAGGCGAGGGCGACAGGGAGCGTTATCAGGAATTGCTCAACATGCGTGGTCGTACGTGATAAACTGTAGGGTTCCCTGCCTGCGCCTGTGATGAACTTGCGGCGCGGTCGGCTGGACGGATGCGAACTGCGATCACTCGATCTCCCGGGACTCGATCTCCGAATCACGATCTTCGAATCACGAACTTCGAAAGGGCTGGCGGTGGGTATCAAGAAGGCAATCGTGGGAAAGAAGGCTGGTGTCGGCGCCAAGGCTGCGGTCAGGCCCGCCACCGTCAAAGCCTCCGTGCGTCCCTCCGCCAAGGCGGCGGCGGTCAAATCCGCATCTAAGGCGGCTGCGAAGCCGTCCGCGTCCAGGGCGGCAGCGAAGCCGACTGCCGCCAAGGCGTCGGCCGAGCCGGTCGTGAAGTCCGCAGTCAAGCCGGCAGGCAAACCCGCCGCCAAACCCGCCGCATCCAGGTCGGCGGTCCGCCCGACCGCGGCGAAGGCGGCCACGAAGTCTGCAGCCAAACCTGCGGCGGTCACCTCCGTGACCAGATCCGTCAAATCGCCCGCCAAGTCCGCAGCCACGGTCAAGGCCGTGGCCACGTCCGGCAAGTCGGCCCCTGTCGCGGCCCGGACCGCATCCCGATCTGCCGGCAGCCCGGCAGCCACCTCAGCGAAGAAGCCCGTGGTCAACGCCGGCGCCTCTGCCGCCGTCACGCGGCAGGCTTCGCAAGCATCGAAGAGAACAGTGAGCAGCAGCGCAACAGAGAAAGCCACGGCGCCCAAGGCGCCGGCAAAGGCAGCCGCCGCCAAGGCCGCCGCCGAGTCCAAGTCCACGAAACCCGCCCGTGCGTCGGCGGCCAAGGCCGAACATGAAGTCGCGGACGTCGTCGACAGCGTAACCGTCAAGTCTGCGAAGGCAACCGACATCAAGGCGTCGACCGATGCCAAGGCGACCCGGGCAAAAGGCGCGAAGGCCGCTTCCGAGCCCGCGCCCAAGGCCGCCAAGGCCGCCAAGGCGACCGATGGCGAGAAGGCGCCGGCGCGCAAGGCCGCCGGCCGTGGAAAGGCCGCACCCAAAGACTCGCGTCGCGACGATTCCGATGTCGACCTGATCGGTGACGAGCCGATGGACGGGTTCGACGAGGTCGAGGTCGAGGTCGAAGCGGAAGTCGACGCCGAGATCGGCGACGTGCCCGAAGTCGTCGAGGTGGCTGCGGCGCCCGTCAAGGCCAAGCGTGGCGCCCGTGCCAAGGAAAAGGCGCTGCTGAAGGAATTCGGCGGCAAGCAGGGCCTGACCGAGGCCGACCGCGAGGCCACGCGCAACAAGCTCAAGCAGTTGATCAAGCTGGGCAAGGAACGCGGCTTCCTGACCTACATCGAGATCAACGACCACCTGCCCGAGGACGTGATCGACGCCGAGGCGATCGAATCGATCATCAGCACGTTCAACGACATGGGCATCGCGGTCTACGACCAGGCGCCCGATGCCGAGACGCTGCTGATCACCGACGCCACGCCGGTGGCCACCTCCGATGAAGACGCCGAGGAAGAGGCCGAGGCCGCGCTGTCGACGGTCGATTCCGAGTTCGGTCGCACCACCGACCCGGTGCGCATGTACATGCGCGAGATGGGCTCGGTCGAGCTGCTGACCCGCGAGGGCGAGATCGAGATCGCCAAGCGCATCGAAGATGGCCTGAAGCACATGGTGCAGGCCATCTCCGCCTGCCCGACGACCATCCACGAAGTGCTCACGCACGCCGAGAAGATCAAGGCGGGCACGATGCGCATCGATGAAGTCGTCGACGGCCTGATCGATCCGAACGCCGAGGAAGTCGATTTCCGCGTGGTCAATGCGGCCAACGCTGCCGCGGCCGCCGACGCCGAACTCGACGACGACGCCGACGAAGCCGCCGATCCCGGCGCCGCGGGTTCCGCAAGGCTCGAGGAACTGAAGTCGAACTCGATCGGCAAGTTCGACGAGATCGAGCGCTGGTTCGACAAGATGAAGGTCGCCTACGAGAAGGAAGGCTACAAGTCGAAGTCGTATCTGAAGGCCCAGCACGAGATCCAAAACGAGCTGATGACCATCCGCTTCACCGCGAAGATGGTCGAGCGGCTGTGCGACACGTTGCGCGAGCAGGTCGAGCAGGTGCGGTCGATCGAACGCACGATCGGTGACATTGCCGTCAACAAGGTCGGCATGTCGCGTGAGCGTTTCATCCAGACCTTCCCTGGCAACGAGACCAATCTGAAGTGGTCCGAGAAGGAGGTGGCCACGGCGCCGGCGTATGCCGACATCCTCCAGCGCAACATTCCGGCCATCCAGGACCTGCAGCAGCGCCTGATCGACCTGCAGGCCCGCGTCGTGCTGCCGCTGCCCGATCTCAAGGAGATCAACAAGCAGATGGCGACCGGCGAGGCCAAGGCCCGCAAGGCCAAGCGCGAGATGACCGAGGCCAACCTGCGCCTGGTGATCTCGATCGCCAAGAAATACACCAACCGCGGCCTGCAGTTCCTGGACCTGATCCAGGAAGGCAACATCGGTCTGATGAAGGCGGTCGACAAGTTCGAGTACCGTCGCGGCTACAAGTTCTCCACGTACGCCACCTGGTGGATCCGGCAGGCGATCACGCGTTCGATCGCCGATCAGGCGCGCACCATCCGCATCCCGGTGCACATGATCGAGACGATCAACAAGATGAACCGGATCTCGCGGCAGATCCTGCAGGAGACCGGTCTCGAGCCCGATCCGCAGACGCTGTCGACGCGCATGGAGATGCCCGAGGACAAGATCCGCAAGATCCTGAAGATCGCCAAGGAGCCGATCTCCATGGAGACGCCGATCGGCGACGACGACGACTCCCATCTGGGCGATTTCATCGAGGACACGCACACGCTGGCCCCGGCCGACGCGGCGCTGCACGGATCGATGCGCGACGTCGTCAAGGAGGTGCTGGATTCGCTCACCCCGCGCGAAGCCAAGGTGCTGCGCATGCGCTTCGGCATCGAGATGAGCACCGACCACACGCTGGAAGAAGTCGGCAAGCAGTTCGACGTCACGCGCGAACGCATCCGCCAGATCGAGGCGAAGGCGCTGCGCAAGCTGCGCCACCCGTCGCGTGCCGACAAGCTGAAGAGCTTCCTCGAAGGGCAGTAGCGACGCGTGCGGCCCCGCGCGCAGATGCGTGCGGGATCGTCGCCGAATGATGAAAGGGCGCCTGCGGGCGCTCTTTTTTTGTTCGTCGAACGTTCTGCGTATGTCGTCAAGCGTCGATCATGTCGTCCCGGCGTAGTCCCGACGCAGCCCCGGCACGCGCGGTACCATGCCATCGCATCCCTCAGAACCCAGGAGACAGAATGAAGATTCGTGAGATCGCAACGGGGCTGCAGTTCCCCGAAGGCCCGGTGGCCATGGACGACGGCTCGGTGCTGCTGGTCGAGATCGCGCGCGGCACGCTGACGCGGGTGACGCGTGACGGGCGCGTGGAAGTCGTTGCCAACATGGGGGGCGGACCCAATGGTGCGGCGCTGGGCCCCGATGGCGCCATGTATGTGTGCAACAACGGCGGGTTCGTCTGGCGAAAGGGTCCGAACGGCGAGACGCTGCCCGGGCACCAGGCGCCCGACTATGCGGGCGGGCGCATCGAGCGTGTGAATCTCGCCACCGGCAAGGTCGAGCGGGTCTACGACAAGTGCGGCGACAACCCGTTGCGTGGTCCGAACGACCTGGTCCTCGACAAGACCGGCGGCATCTGGTTCACCGATCTGGGCAAGACGCGCAGCCGCGATCGTGACTGGGGCGGCATCTACTACGCGCGTGCGGACGGCAGCGCGATCAAGGAAGTGCTGTTCCCGGTGCTGACGGCCAACGGCATCGGCCTGTCGCCGTCGGAAGACACGGTGTATTTTGCGGAGACCGAGTCGGCGCGCCTTTGGGCGATCGACCTCACCGGTCCGGGCGAGATCAGCAAGCAGGGCTGGCCGTCACCGCACGGCGGCCGCTTCGTCGCCGGCATGGGCGGGTATCAGCGCTTCGATTCGCTGGCCGTCGATGCACAAGGAAACATCCTCGTGGCCACGCTGATCAATGGCGGTGTCACCTGCATCTCGCCGGACGGCAAGTCGGTGCAGCACACGCCGATGCCCGACATGATGACGACCAACCTGTGCTTCGGCGGCGCCGACATGCGCACGATGTACGTGACGCTGTCCGGCTCGGGCAAGCTGATCGCGATCGACGACTGGGCGGTGCCGGGTCTGCGTCTGAACTATCAGCGATAGCGATCCGTCAGCGGCGGATGCCGCGATCACGCAGGCGGTCGCGGTGGCGTGATCGCCTGAATGTGCCTCGAAGTACATCAACGCACATCAACGCGCCGAGAACGTGTCGCACTGGCGCAGGTCGCCGCTCTGGAAGCCCGCCTTGAACCAGCGCGCACGTTGCGCGGCCGAACCGTGCGTGAATGATTCGGGTACGACCACACCTTGCGTCTGACGCTGGATGTTGTCGTCGCCGACGGCCGACGCCGCACCCAGCGCTTCCTCGAGGTCGCCGGTCTCCAGCCAGTTCTTCGCCTGCTGCGAATGGTTGGCCCACACGCCGGCATAGCAGTCGGCCTGCAGTTCCAGACGCACCGACAACTGGTTGTACTGCTGTTCACTCATGCGGCCGCGCGCCGCCTGCACCTTGTCCATCGTGCCCAGCAGGTTCTGCACGTGGTGCCCGACCT
>JAGNNA010000274.1 GCA_017990895.1 Reyranella sp. | reverse complement strand
GTGCCGACCTTGCCGGGCACAGAGGCGCCCACAACCCCCGAAAAGGCTCGGGCCTTCATGGAGGGGCTTGGAGCGGGGGCGGCCGTGATGGTCAAGGCAGTTGCCGGCGGGGGCGGTCGCGGCATGCGGCCGGTCCTGACGGTTGGCGAGCTCGAGGAGGCTTTTGCCCGTTGCCGGTCGGAGGCGACCGCGGCCTTTGGCTCGGGTGACCTTTACGTCGAGCAACTCGTCCGACAGGCGCGCCACATCGAGGTGCAGGTCATCGGTGACGGAGCGGGGGTGGCGCATCTGTGGGAACGCGACTGCTCACTCCAGCGCCAGCGGCAGAAGCTCGTCGAGTTCGCGCCCGCGCCGAACCTGGACGCTCATGTGCGGCAGCAATTGCTGGACGCTGCGCTGATGCTGGCGCGTGCCGCGAACTACCGCAGCCTCGGCACATTCGAGTTCCTCGTGGATAGCACCAATGGGGCCTTCTACTTCATCGAAGCCAATCCGCGCCTGCAGGTCGAGCATACGGTGACGGAAGCGGTGACGGGCTTGGATCTGGTCGAGCTCCAACTCCGGCTGGCGGACGGCGCCACCCTGGCGGAGCTTGGTCTTGCGAGAAGTGCGGGACCGGCCCCGCGCGGCATGGCCATGCAGCTCCGCATCAACGTCGAGACGATGCAGCCCGACGGGACAGCCAAGCCGGGTGGTGGCCTCCTGAGCACTTACGAGCCACCTTCCGGTCCGGATATTCGCGTCGATGGCTACGGCTATGCCGGCTACGCGACCAATCCAGCCTACGATTCGCTGCTCGCCAAGCTGATAGTGTTTGCTCGGAGCGGACGCGTCGACGATGTAACGGGCAAAGGCTATCGGGCGCTATGCGAGTTCAACGTTGCGGGCGCGCCGACCAATATCGCCTTTCTACAGGCCGCACTCTTGGACAAGCACGTGAGAGCCGGCAGCTTTGACACTGGCTTTGTGGTGGCCAATGCCCCGGGACTGCTCGCCGTGGACGCCGCCGCTCATCCGCGTCTGTACGCGACCGTGAAGGATGACGGGAGGCGCGGCGCTCGCGCTGGCGCCAAGATCGATGCCACCGACCCGCTCTCCGTCCTCACCTACGGCCAGTCAACGCGCGGCCAGTCGGTACCGGGTGCCGGCCCGGCGGCGGGAGGCAGTCTGCAGGACGGGATGATCGGGGTCCGGACCCCGATGCAGGGCACCGTCATTTCGGTGGCCGTCTCGATCGGGGACGCCGTGCCTTTGGGGGTCGAGGTCGCAGTGATGGAAGCCATGAAAATGGAACACGTCATCAAGGCGACTGCGAGTGGCATCGTCCGGGCCATCCACGTCGAGCCGGGTGAAACCCTCTGGGAAGACCAGTTGCTGCTCAGCCTGGAGCCATCGGAAATCGCCGTAGAGGCCGTGGGCGCAGGAGAGGAGGTCGACCTCGATGCCATCCGCCCCGACCTGGCTGAGATGCTGGAGCGGCGGGCCCTGACGCGAGACGAGAACCGGCCAGAGGCCGTCAAGCGCCGCCACACGACCAACCATCGAACCGCGCGCGAGAATGTCGAAGACCTCATCGATCCGGGTACGTTCGTCGAGTACGGCCCCCTGGTCGTAGCGGCACAGCGACATCGGCGGACGCTCGACGATCTGCTCACCCGCAGCCCGGCCGACGGTCTCGTGACCGGCGTCGGTCGCGTGAACGGGCATATGTTCGACGCGCCCGCCACGGGTGTTGCCGTGATGGCCTATGACTACACAGTGTTTGCCGGAACACAGGGCGTTCACAATCATTGGAAGACCGACAAGATCCTCGACATCGCCGAGGACGGGCGGATGCCGCTGGTGCTATTTGCCGAAGGCGGCGGCGGTCGACCCGGCGACGACGACTATGGCGGCTTCATCCAGTTCGACACCTTCCATCACTTCGGTCAGCTCTCGGCTCTGGTGCCGCTGATCGGCATCGTCTCGGGGCGCTGTTTCGCGGGCAATGCGTCGCTGCTCGGCTGCTGTGACGTGATCATCGCGACCGCCGATACCACTCTTGGGATGGGCGGCCCGGCCATGGTCGAGGGGGGCGGGCTTGGCGTGTTCACGCCCGAGGAGATCGGCCCGATGCCGGTGCAGACGCGTAATGGTGTCGTCGATATTCTGGTCAATGACGAAGCCGAAGGCGTCGCCGTCGCCAAGAGGTACCTCGCCTATTTTCAGGG
This sequence comes from Reyranella sp., assembly GCA_017990895.1. Lineage (GTDB taxonomy): Bacteria > Pseudomonadota > Alphaproteobacteria > Reyranellales > Reyranellaceae > Reyranella. The sequence continues at coordinate 4,730 of JAGNNA010000274.1, read as the reverse complement.
GCCGCTGAAAGAGTGGACCGCGCCGGACCAGCGCTTGATGCGCCACATCGTGCCCGAGAACCGGCTGCGCACCTATGAGGTGCGCGACGTGATCCAAACACTGGCCGATGAAGGTTCGGTGCTTGAGCTGCGCCGCGACTTTGGGCGTACGCTGGTCACGGCGTTGATCCGTCTCGAAGGCCGTACGGTCGGTGTGATGGCCAACGATCCGAAGCATCTCAGCGGAGCGGTCGATTCCGACGGATCCGATAAGGGTGCGCGCTTCATGCAGCTCTGCGACGCCTACGACATCCCGATGGTCAATCTATGCGATACGCCCGGAATCATGGTTGGCCCGGAAGCGGAGAAAACAGCGTTGGTTCGCCACGCCGCGCGCATGTTCCTGACGAGCTGCAACATGAGCGTTCCGTACTTCACGATCGTGCTGCGCAAGGCCTACGGGCTGGGGCAGAGCGCCATGGCCGGTGGCAACTACCGCGCGCCGTACTTCTATGTCTCGTGGCCGACCGGCGAGTTTGCACCAATGGGCATCGAGGGGCAGGTCAAGTTGGGCTTTCGCGCTGAGCTTGCGGCGATCGAGGACCCGGAGGAGCGCCTCAAGCTCTTCGAGGCGAAGGTTGCGCAGGCCTATGAAGCGGGCAAGGCATTGAACCGCTCGACCAACTTCATGCTCGACGACGTGGTCGACCCGGCCGAGACGCGTAGCTGGGTCGTCAACATGCTGGCCGCGATCCGGCCCGGCCCGCCGCGCTCTGGCAAGAAGCGCCCCATGATCGACTCGTGGTGATGCCAGCGTGATCTCGAAGGCCGGTCGCGTCGGCAGCGATGGCACGACTAGCCAAGATCAGCCTCTCATTGCACACTATGACTAGTCGCATAGCCACGCGGGCCGGACGGCGGATTATCCATGAAGAAGTCACGGTTCAACGAGCAGCAGATCGCCTACATCCTGCGCCATACTTGATGAGCAAAAACTGGTGACGTGACTCAAACCAAGAAGCCTCCGGCAAACCCGGAGCGGTTCAGAGCTGGTCGGCCTTGCCGAGAATCTCGAGTACGATCCGACCTATGCCTTCATGCGGCCCTGAGCGTTATACTGGCGGTTGACCCGCAAAGGAGATCACTTATGGCCGATGCCAAGCTCGCCCCGAACATGCCGCAGTGGATGATCGACCATACCAACCGCTACCTGTCGAGCGGCGGGACGGACGGTCACATGTACACCGCCTCGTTCCCCAACATGCCGACGCTGACGGTGCCGTCGCTGCTTCTGACGACGACCGGCCGCAAGTCGGGCCGGAAGTACATCTTCCCGTTGTTCTACGGAAAGGCCGGCAACAGCTACTTCATCGTCGCGTCCAAGGGTGGCGCGCCGGACCATCCGGGGTGGTACAAGAACCTGCTGGCCCATCCCGAGGCCGAGATCATGGTCGGCACCCAGAAGCTGAAGGTGCGCGCCCGTACGGCCAGCGCCGCCGAGCGCGGCGCTCTGTGGAAGCAGGCCGTGGTCTTCTGGCCGCCCTACGACGACTACCAGCAGAAGGCGGCAGATCGCGAGATTCCGATCGTCGTCCTCGACCCGACCTAGATCGGTCGTCCCGAGCGCGGCGGCCTACGACAACTGCCGCTGCAGCTCGGCCCAGCGGTCGAGGATCGGCAGGATCCTGTCCTCCACCTCGGCGGGCAGGCTGCAGGTGACGCGATCGACACCGATGTCGCGGCAGAACTTCAGCTGGCCCAGCACATCCGGCACCCGGAAGATCTTGATCGGCAGGCTGGCCGGATCGCGCCCCGCCTGCTTCGCCATGGCCCGGAACTTCTCCAGGATGATGCCGATGCCGCACAGGAAACGACCGTTCGACAGCGGGTCGCCTCCTGGCCGGCGGTCTGCTCGCCTACGGTCCCAAACCGATGGAGACCTTCCGGCAGACCGGCGCCGTGGTGGCGAGGGTGCCGCAGGGCGCCCGCCCGGCCGACCGAGCGACCGCGCCGCTGCGAACTGGCGATCGCCAGCGAACCGACGGGCGTCAGCCCGCCGCCTTCACCCACTGCTCCAGCTCCGGCAGGCGCTGGTCGATCTTCTCGGGACGCTGGCTGCCCAGCATGACGACCAGGCGATGCACGCCCAGCGCGGCATACTCCGTGACGGTCTCGGGCCCCGCGGTCATCGGCGGCGTGACGATCACCTGATAGTCGGGGCCGCGCTTCTTGCCGGCGCGGGTGAACGCCTCGTCGAGCTTGGCGAGCATACCCTTGGTCCGGGCCGGGTCGAGGTTGAAGCCATACCAGCCGGCGCCGAATCGGACGGCGCGGTTGAAGGCGGCATCAGCATAGCCGCCGACGACGATCGGGATGTGCGGCTTCTGGATCGGCTTGGGATCGAGGCGCAGCGTCTCGAACTTCACCCATTTGCCGGCGAAGTCGACCACCGGCTCGGTCCACAGGCGCCGCATCACCTCCAGGAACTCGTCGCAGCGCTTGCCGCGATCTTCCCAGCGATAGCCGCAGGCCTCGACCTCTTCCTTGTTCCAGCCGACGCCGATGCCGAAGTCGAGGCGGCCGTCCGACAGCCAGTCGAGCGTCACCATCTCTTTGGCCGTGTAGATCGGGTTGCGCTGCGGCACCAGCGCGACGCCGGTGCCAAAGCGCAGCGTCTTTGTCGAGGCCGCGAGGAAGCCGAAAGTCGCCGTGACGTCGAGCATGCCGCCGCCGTCGGGGACCGGGATGCGACCGTCCTTCGATCCGGGATAGCCGTAGGTGTTGCGGTCGAACAGGGCGACGTGCTCGCCCATCCAGATCGAGTCGAGGCCGGCACCTTCGGCCCGCCGGCCGAAGTCGCCGATCATCTTCGGCGTTGCCAGCGGCGACATGAAGGTTGCGAACGTTCCGATCTTCATCGTTTTTTCCTCAGTTGAGCCGCGCGGCCTGCGCCATGACCTCGATCGCCTCGGGCTGGCGAGACCGCACGCTGATTGTGTCGGCGCCGCAATCCTCCCACGCCCGGTAACGCTCGCGGATGCGGGCGGGTGGCCCGACCAGGGACTTCATGTCGACCCACTCGTCGGGCACCGCGGCGATGGCCTCGTCCTTGCGATTGGCGAGGTAGAGTTCCTGGATGCGCCTGGCCGCGTCGCCGAAGCCGCGCCGCACCATGATGTCGTTGTGGAAGTTCTTGGTCTTGTGCCCCATGCCGCCAACATACAAGGCGACCTCCGGCTTGAGTTTTGCCAGCGCGCCCTTGACGTCGTCGTCGACCTGGACGTGGACCGAGGCGACGACCGAGAAGTTCTTCAGGCTCTTGCCGTCGCCGGCCCGGCGGAAGCCCTCCTCGAGCCACGGCCGGTATTCCTCCATGGCGCCCGGCATGAAGCCCATGGGCAGCCAGCCGTCGGCGATCTCGGCTGTCAGCTTGACCATCGTCTCGGTGCCGGTCGCCAGGTAGATCGGCAGGTCGGGGTTCATGTGCAGGATCGACTTCAGCGGCTTGCCGATGCCCATCGCGCCGGGACCGGTATAGGGCAGGGCGATCTCCTTGCCGTCGTGGCTGACCGGCCCTTCGCGCCGGAAGATCTTGCGCATGATCGTCACGTAGTCGCGGACCCGCCAATACGGCTTGCCCCACGGCTGGCCGTACCAGCCCTCAACGATCTGCGGGCCCGACACGCCGAGGCCGGCGATGAAGCGGCCGCCGCCGGCCATGGCGTCGACCGTCGCCGCCGACATCGCGGCGTTGGCCGGGGTCCGGGCGGCGAGTTGCATGATGCCGGTGCCGAGCTTGATGCGCTTCGTCACCGCGGCGAGGTAGGCGAGCGGCGTCACGGCGTCGGAGCCGTAGGCCTCGGCGGTCCACACCGAATCGTAGCCCAGCTCCTCGGCGCGCTGCACCAGATTGACCGGGACATCGAGGTGCGCCCCCGAGTAGCCGATCGACAGGCCCAATTTCATTGCCGTCTTCTCCCCTGTACGCGCAAACTATAACAAAAGGAAACGCGAGCGGGGAAACGATGCCGAGATTGGGATACCTGCTGCCGACGCGCAAGCGGGTCATGGAAGGGCGCGACGAGACCGGCTCGCTGCTGTCTCTGGCCGAAAGGGCCGAGGGGCTTGGCTTCGACTCGCTGTGGGTCGGCGATTCCCTGCTGGCCCGGCCGCGCCACGATCCGCTTACCTTGCTGGCGGCGGTGGCGGCGCGCACGCGACGGGCGGAACTGGGGACCGCGGTGCTGCTGCCGGCGCTGCGCAACCCGGTGGTGCTGGCCCAGCAGGTGGCCACCCTCGACCGCATCGCCGAGGGCCGTCTCGTCCTCGGCGTCGGCATCGCGACCGACGTCCCCAACATCCGGGCCGAGTTCACCGCCGCCGGCGTGCCGTTCGACAAGCGCGTCGGGCGCATGGTCGAGGGCCTGGCCCTGTGCCGGGCGCTGTGGACCGGCAAGCCCGTGACCTGGCCGCGGCCCGGAACGGAAGGCCGCTGGACCATGACTGATGCCGTGCTCGGCCCGACGCCGCATCGGCCCGGCGGACCGCCGATCTGGATCGCGGGTGCCGTCCCCGTGTCGCGGGCGCGAGCCGGCCGGCGGTTCGACGGCTGGTTTCCCAACAGCGCCCAGCCGCAGGACTACCCGACGCAGTTCGCCGAAGTGACGGCGGCGGCCCGCGACGCCGGCCGCGACCCCGCGGCGATCACGGCGGCGGCCTATTTGACGCTGTCGATCGACGACGATGCCGGT
>JAGNNA010000018.1 GCA_017990895.1 Reyranella sp. | reverse complement strand
CCATCACGATGTCCCTGGTCGTGAGCGGGTACTTGCCGCCGAGCACCGTGTCCTTATGCGGGCTGACGGAGAAGACCGAGGCGGTCGGCCAGATGCGCAGCGCCTCCATCAGGATCTGCTCGATGTAGCGCAGCTGCGCCAGCTGCTCGACCCTCGGCACCTCCTCGCCCAGCACCTCGTCGACGAGGGCCCGCGCCTTCTGCAGCACGTCCGGATTCTTGAGCAGCAGATAGGTAGCGAAGGACAGGAGGCCGCTCGTGGTCTCGTGGCCGGCGATCAGGAAGGTGATCATCTGGTAGCCGATGTTCTCGTCGCTCAGCTTCTCGCCAGTTACGGGATCGACGCCATTCAGCATCAGATTGAGCAGGTCGTTCTTCTCGTTGCCCCTGGGGTCGCGCCGGCGCTCGGCGATCAGCTCGCGCGCCACCTTGTCCATCAGCTCCTTGTCGGCCTGGAACTGGCGCGCCTTGGACAGCATGAGGTTGCTCAGGAGCTTCGGCCGGCGCGCGCGGTTCGACGCTTCCTGCAGCGTGCCCACCATGGCAGACACGAAGGGATGCATGTCGTCCTGGTAGAAGCTGTTGAAGCGATAGTCGAAGGCACAGAGGGCGATCGTATCGAGCGTAAGCCGCGTCATGTTGTCGGCGACGTCGATGACCGCGCTCGGCCCGAACCGTTCCCAGCGCACGAACATCTGGTCGGCGATGTCGAGCATCCGGTCGAACATGCCGCGGATGGCGATCGGCCCGAACGCCGGAACCAGGATGCGGTGGGCCTTGGCCCAGTTGGGCTCGTGGCCATACGCCGTGAAGAGCCCGTCGCCGGCGATCGCCCGGATTTCCTTCAAAGCCCCCTGGACACGCTTGCCGAACCGGGTCTCGTCGCACAGTTCGTCGACCAGCTCCTGCGAGCTCGCCACGTGGACGTCGTGGTCCATGATGGTGAGCTTGAAGAACGGCCCGTAGGTGCGGGCGAGCGCCATCAGGCTCTGGACCGGGCAGCCACCCTGCAGCTCCGTGAGATTGCCGACGATGGGTTTCAGGGGCGGTTGGGGAACCGGTTCATTCAGCGACATGTGTAATGCCTTCAGACATAGTTCGAGTTCCCGAGGACCACCGGCCGACGAGGTGATTCGACCTAAAATGGCCTGTCGCCCCGCACTTTGTCGACGTGTTCCTGTCATTCAGGGACGGCTGTCGCTACACCGCGTCAGCCGCTATCCTCCGGGCAACAACGATGTCCCGGGAGGGAACGATGGTCGGTCGCCGTGAGGTGACGCTGGGCGGCCTTGCCGCGCTGGCGTCGACGCGTGTCCAGGCTCAACCCGCGAACTGGCCCGCCAAGCCGATCCGCCTGATCGTGCCCTACGGGCCGGGAGGCTCGGCCGATCAGGTGGCCCGCCTCTATGCCGAGAAGATGAGTGCAACGCTCGGTCAACAGATCATCGTCGAGGACAAGCCCGGCGCCTCGGGCGGCGTCGGCGCGCAAATGGTCGCGACGGCACCGGCCGATGGCTACACGCTGCTCCTGTCGCCGACCGCGATCATGGCCATCACGCCGGCGGCGCGGAAGGTGCCGTACAACCCCAACGACCTCGTCGCCGTCGCGCGGCTCTCCACCCCGATCCTTGTCGTCACCCTCACCAAGGCGCTGGGTGCCAAGAATTGGGTCGAGTTCGTGGCGCTGGCGAAAGCCAACCCCGGCAAATACTGGTTCGGCTCCTCGGGCCTCGGCACGATCACCCATCTCACCGGCGAAGTGCTGACGCGCGCCGCCGGCATCCAGATGCAGCACTCGCCCTACAAGACCATCGTCGACGCCACGGGCGACGTGTTCGACGGTCGCATCCAGATGGTGTTCGATCCGTCCTTCGTCCCCTACGCGAAGGCAGGCAAGGTGCTCGCCGCGCTGGTCGACCAGCCCGCCCGTCTGCCCGACCTGCCGGATACGCCGACGGCGACGGAGGTCGGCCTCGACCTCAAGGGATTCCGCGCCCGCAGCTGGTTCGGTCTGTTCGCACCAAAGGGGACGCCCGAACCCGTGCTCGCACGCCTCTCCGAGGCTGTGGCGCAAGCGGCCGCACTACCCGACATGAAGGAGAAGCTGCTGCTCGTGGCGCAGAACGTCGAGTATCAGTCGAACGTCGAGTTCGCCCGACAGGTCCGCGACGATCAGGTCTATTTCGCCAAGCTGCTGAAGGACCTGGATATCAAGCTGGAATAGGCGAGCCGCCCTGTGAGAGAGTGCCCGCGCCCAGGGAGTCGAACGGAAAGAGATCATGGCCAAGCGCAAGACGGGAAAAGGCAGCAGCAAGTCGAAGGCGCCGGCCAAGCGCCCGGCCAAGCGCAAGGTCGCTGCCAGGGCGAAGAAGCCGGTGAAGAAGGCGGCGAAGGCCGCTCGCCGGAAGGCAGCTTCGCCGAAGAAGCCCATTGCGCCGAAGAAAGCGCCGGCGCCCAAGAAACTCACGGCGCAGAAGCCGATCGTGCGCCCGGGCCTGCGCCGCTCGGTCAAGAGCCGGACGTCGGTGACGCGCCTCGCCGGGCCGCGTCCGGTGTCGCACAAGACCGTGCTCGCCGCGCACAACATCTACGAGCGCGATCTCGACAAGACCCCGGCGAACTTCGCGGCGCTCACGCCCCTGCAGTTCATCGAGCGCACCGCCAGCGTCTATCCCGATCACGTGGCGCTGATCCACGGCCAGCGTCGCCAGACCTGGGCCGAGACCTACGCACGCTGCCGGCGGCTCGCCTCGGCGCTGGTCAAGGTCGGCATCGGCGTCGGCGACACGGTGGCGATCATGGCGCCCAACATTCCCGAGATGTACGAGGCCCACTTCGGCGTGCCGATGACCGGCGGCGTGCTGAACTCGCTGAACACCCGCCTCGACGCGGCGATGGTCGCCTTCATCCTCGACCATAGCGAGACCAAGGTTCTGCTGGTCGATCGCGAATATCATCGCGTCGTCACCGAGGCGCTGGCGATCGCGAAGACCCAGCCGCTGGTCGTCGACATCGACGATCCCGAATGCGAGGACCGCGCGCAGATCGGCGACACGACCTGGGAGGAGTTCATCGCCGACGGCAATCCCGACTTCGCCTGGGCCTATCCGTCGGACGAGTGGAACGCGATCACCCTCAACTACACGTCGGGCACGACCGGCAATCCCAAGGGCGTCGTCTACAGCCATCGCGGCGCGACGCTCTCGTCCTACGGCAACGCCACCCAGTGGCCGATCGGCCTGCATCCAGTCTATCTCTGGACCCTGCCGATGTTCCACTGCAACGGCTGGTGCTTCCCCTGGACGCTCGCGCTGGTCGCCGGCACGTCGGTGTGCCTGCGCCGCCCGGCGGCCAAGGCGATCTTCGACGCGCTGGCGGACAACGACGTGAGCCACATGTGCGGCGCGCCGATCATCATGCAGCTCATCATCGGCGCGACCGAGGCCGAACGCCGGCCGCTCGCCCGCAAGGTCGAGTTCATGACCGCCGCCTCGCCGCCCCCGGCCGCCGTGCTCGAGGCGCTGGAGCAGCAGAATTTCCGGGTCACCCACGTCTACGGCCTCACCGAGGTTTACGGCCCGGCCACGATCTGTTCGTGGCACCAGGAATGGGATGCGCTGCCCGCCCACGATCGCGCGCGGCTGAAGGCGCGCCAGGGCGTGCGCTACGCCGCGCAGGACGGCGTCACCGTGATGGATCCGAAGACCATGAAGGAAGTGCCGCGCGACGGTGAAACGATGGGCGAGGTCATGTTCCGCGGCAACATCACCATGAAGGGCTACCTCAAGAACCCGGCCGCCACGCGCGACGCCTTCGCCGGCGGCTGGTTCCATTCCGGCGACCTCGGCGTGATGCACGAGGACGGCTACATCGAGCTGCGCGACCGGTCCAAGGACATCATCATCTCCGGCGGCGAGAACATCTCGACCATCGAGGTCGAGGGCGTCATCATCGCCCATCCCGCCGTCGCTAACGCCGCCGTCGTCGCCAAGCCCGACGAGAAATGGGGCGAGACACCCTGCGCCTTCGTGATGCTGAAGCCCGGCGCCACGGCCACGGCGGAGGACATCATCGCCCACTGTCGCGCCAACCTCGCCGGCTACAAGTGCCCGCGCTACGTGGTGTTCCGCGACCTGCCGATGACCTCGACCGGCAAGGTGCAGAAGTTCGTCCTGCGCGAATGGGCGAAGGCCGCCTAGCCGCACGCCACGTGGCCATTTGGTGAGCAAACTGACGCGGCCGCCGGAGCAACGACCGCAAACCATCGCGTCGCCATAATCGCCGGGCTAGGTTCCCTATCCCATGCCCGGCGAAGCAACGCTCATCGTGACGACCCGCAGCGGCGTGCGCCCGCTGGGCGTGCGCGGCGAGCCGCTGCACAATGCCGCCCCGCAGCTTCGGCGCGTGGTACGCCGGCGGCTGGGTGACGAAACCGCGGATCTCCTGGCCGATCCCCAGCCGCACGAGAACGACAAGGGCATCGACTGGTACGCCGTCTGGTCGGGCCCGGTTCGCCGCGTCACCGACCTGCCGCCGGCGGAGCGCGACGCGGTGCTGGCGGGCGTCGAGCGCCGGCTGGCCGACATCCGGCGGCTGGGCGACATGCTCGCGGGCCACGGCCCCAAGGAAGAGACCGGCGTCGTCGGGCTGTCGCTGAAGCTGGCGGCGCGCGCCCCGTCGCCCGCTTTCGTCTTCCTGGTCGGCGACCGGCCGGTCATCGTCGCCTGGGGCTACGAGACGGAAGCCGCCAATGCGCTGCTGCCGCTCGCCCTCCCGCGGGTACCCGATGCGCCCGTGCCCGACGCCGGCGTGCCGGGGCGACGCCCCGTGCTCGAAGCCGCGCAGCGAGCGCCTGTGGCGTCGCCGGCGGCCGGCATTCCCTGGTGGCGGACGCTGGCCGCAGCACTGCCCCTCCTCCTGCTTCTGCTGGCAGGCGCCTGGGCATTACGCGGCCTGCTGCCCGTCCCGCCCGACGTCGCCATCGCCACCCGCGAGGGGCCGGACGCGCCGCCGGCGGCCGAAGCCCCGCCCGACCCCTTGCCGGCGCTGAAAGCCTCCTACTCGGCCGAACAATCGCGCGAGCGGGTGCTCAAGGTCGAACTGGCCTTGGCCGAGGCCGAGTTGAAGCGGCGGATCGCCGACTGCAAGCCGCCCGAACCGCCGAAGCCGCCGCAGGTCGCCGTCGCCCCGCCACCGCCTCCAGCGCCTGCACCACCGAAGGTCGCGCCGCCGAAGCCCGCGCCGCCCCCCGCGCCGGCTCCGCAACCGCGCAACCCGGCGGACAACCGGCTGCGGCTGCCCCCTGCGCCGACCAACGACTACTCCTTCATGCAGGGTTGTTGGCGCACCGACCCGTTCCGTCACGAGACGGTGCAGTTGCAGCCGGGTGTCTCCTCCTACTGCTTCGATGCAAGCGGTGCGGGCCAGCTGGAATGGCGGCGCGGCCGCACCGCCTGCCGCACGCGCGCACAGGCCCGCTTCGAGGGCGCGGTGCTGCGGCTTCGCGACGCCGATTCGACCTGCAACGACGGCTCGCGCTGGTTCGCCGACCAACTCGTCTGCCAGCGCGGCGCCGACAACGTGGCGGTCTGCAGCGGCCAGTCGCGCAACGCCTACGGCGCACCGGTGCGCTGGTCGGTCAACCTGCATAAGCTGAACTGACCCGCCTAATGGGCGGTTGAGCTAAACTCGGTTCCGGCATTGCGGCGCGTCCCATAGAGTGCGCGCCCCTTTCCCCATCCGGTAGCTTTCGTGTCCCCTTCCGCGTGCGTGACGTGGCGCAGTTTCCAGGCCGGTGCCCTGCGCATGATTCTGCCGGGCCTCGCCTCGCTTCCTTTCGGTATCGGCTTCGGCGTCGCCGCCGCGCAGAAAGGCCTCAGCGCCTTCGAGACGACCTTGATGAGCTTCACCGTCATGGCCGGGACCAGCCAGATGGTGGCGCTCGACATCTGGGCCCAGCCGCTGCCGCTGGTGGCGCTGGCCGTGTCAGTGTTCGTGGCCAATCTCCGCTACTTCGTGATGGGCGCGGCCCTGCAGCCGCACATGCCGCACCTGCCCTGGTGGTTGCAGCCGCCCGTCTGGTACGTGACCGTCGACCAGAACTGGGCGGTCAACATCGCTGAATATCGCCGTGGCCACGGAGATCTCGGCAAGTTCCTGGGCGGCGGGTTCATCATGGCCTGCATCTGGTCGGGCTCGACCCTGACCGGTCATCTCGCGGCCGGCGGAATCCTTTCCGATCCGTCGATGGCGCGGCGCCTCGGCCTGGATTTCGTCGGAGTGGCCGTGTTCGTCGTGGTGGCGACCATACTGTTCCGCGGCAAGCGGGATATCGCGCCCTGGTCGGTGGCGATCGTCGCGGCGCTCGCCGCCAAGTCGGCGATCGGCGGCAACTGGTACATCGTGATCGGCGGGCTGGTCGGCGGTCTCTTCGGCGCGCTGCGAGACCTCAGGAGCAGCCATGTCCGCCAGTCCTGAGAATCTCGTCGCGATCTTTGTCATGGCACTCGCTGCCATGGCGGCGAAGGGCGGTGGCTTCATCGCCATGCGGTGGCTGGGCCGCCACCGCTTCGTGAATGCGCTGCTCTACCACGCACCCGGCGCGGTGCTCGTGTCGGCGGCCGTCGTCCCGCTGACGCAGGGCGGCGGCGCCTTCATCGTGGGTGCGGTGGCAGGCGCCGCCCTGACGCGAACGGTCGGAGGATTCACCGCCGGCCTGTTCGGCGCCGTCGGCGCCGTGGCTCTGGCCCGCTGGGCGGGCCTCACCTGAAGACTAGTGGGAGGTAGGTTCGCTCAGCCGGACGATCTGGTCCTTGATCATGAGCTTTCGCTTCTTGAGGCTGCAGATCGCATCGTCGTCGGGATGCGGCCGGGTCGTTTCCTGATGGATCGCCTGCTCAAGAGTCGCATGCTTGTTCTTGAGAGCTTCGATGTGGTCCACGGTGCTCATAGTCGGATGCCTCCGAGTTGGTCGACGGGACAATAGAAGTCTGACTCTGACATTGGGTCGAGTCACGTCGAATCAACCCGTAAACGGACCGTCACCCGAAGAATGTGAATAACCCGTCAGCGCTATTGAACCATTCGTTCAAGCGGCGAGTCCGACTGCCTCCGCGACTTCGACCGCGGCGAAGGCGGGAAACGTGGCGCGCATTAGCGCCGCCACGGACCGGCGATCGGCTTCGTCCGGCACGACGCCCAGGCACATCGCGTAGACGCCGAGATTGCCGACCGCCGCGCGCAGTCGCTTCTCCAGCGAACGCTGCCGATCGGCGGGTGGCGAATGCAGGCTGGCCAGCGTGAGTTGCTCGGCATGCTCGGCCGCGAGTTCCGCATCGGCGACCCGTCGGCGGACCGCATCGACGGTCTCGGGCAGCGCGCCGGCCCAGACCTTGTCCTTCAACCGCCGGCGCATCTCGCGCAGCGGCTTCACGACGTCCGACTGCCACGCCTCGCTCGCGGCCAGGATGGCGCGCAGCCGTTCGGCCGTCAGGGTGGGCCGGCCCGAGGCACCCAGCCAGCAGCAGAACAACAGGACGTTGACGTCGCAGCCGCGGCGGTCCTGCAGGTCGAGGCAGGCCTCGGCGACGCCCTCCCCGGCATAGAGCTCGAGCGAGAAGTTCCAGAACGGGTGGGGGAGAAAATCCGACACGGTTGCCTATGACTTTCTTGGGGGGCTTTTGCGTGCTTCCCTTTGGGCGGGCTCCGGGGTACACGGCCGGGAGCGACGTGGCTAGCCTGCCTGGACGAGTGCGCCCTGCATGAATGACTTGACGTCGTCGGATCCGCCGGACGCCCAGACCATCAAGGCCAAGCTTGAGGCCCTGAAGAGCGAGCATCGTGACCTCGACGAGGTGATCGATCGCCTGATCGAGAAGCCGCCGTTCGACCAGTTGCAGCTCCAGCGCCTCAAGAAGCGCAAGCTGGGGCTCAAGGACCAGATCATCCGGCTGGAAAGCCAGCTCATCCCCGATATCATCGCCTGAGAGAATCATGGCCAGGAAAAGCACCAAGCGTCCGGCTGCGCAGCCGGTGGTCGGCGTCATCATGGGCAGCCAGTCCGACTGGTCGACCATGCGCCATGCTGCCGAGACCCTCGAAGCGCTGGGCGTCCCCTTTGAGGCGCGCATCATTTCCGCCCATCGGACGCCCAAGCGCATGATGGATTACGCCTCCAGCGCCAAGGGCCGCGGCCTGAAGGTGATCATCGCCGGCGCCGGCGGTGCCGCCCACCTGCCCGGCATGACCGCCGCCATGACGCCGCTGCCCGTCCTCGGCGTCCCAGTCGAAAGTGCCGCCCTGAAGGGCCAGGACAGTCTTCTTTCCATCGTCCAGATGCCAGCCGGCATACCCGTCGGCACCCTGGCGATCGGACGTGCCGGATCGATCAATGCGGCCCTTCTGGCAGCCTCCATCGTGGGACTTGGCGACGCCAAGATCATGGCGGCGCTGGAGGCGTGGCGTACGCGTCAGTCGCTGGCCGTCGCCAAGATTCCGACCGACGACGCCCCGGCGCACCGCTGATGCCGGGTTCCAGACCTCTCCCGCCCGGATCGACCATCGGCATCCTGGGCGGCGGTCAGTTGGGCCGCATGACCGCGATGGCGGCGGCGCGACTGGGCTATCCCTGCATCGTCTACGCGCCGGACGAGACTCCTGTCGCGGCCCAGGTCTGCGCCGGCCATGTCCAAGGGGCCTATGACGATGCCGAGGCCCTCGCCCGGTTCGCCGGCCAGGTCGATGTGGTGACTTATGAGTTCGAGAATGTGCCCGAGGCGGCGGTTCTGGAATGCGAGAAGCTGAAGCCGGTACGGCCGGGCGTGAAGCCCATCCACTTCGCCCAGCACCGGCTGCGCGAGAAGGATTTCCTGCGCAAGCTCGGCATCGGCACCGCCGACTACCAGCCCATCCGCTCGGAAGCCGACATTGCCGCGGCCACTGCCCTGCCCGGCATCCTCAAGACCTGCACCGAAGGCTATGACGGCAAGGGCCAGGCGCGCGTCGCCGATCTGGGCCAGTTGGCGGCGGCCTGGGACACGCTCGGCCGGCGCGAATGCATCCTCGAGGCGATGGTCGACTTCGAGTGCGAGGTCTCCGCCATCGTCGCCCGCGGACTGGACGGCACCACGCGCTGCTTCCCCATCGGCATCAACGGCCATCGCGAGGGCATCCTGCGCACCACCACCGTGCCCTCGGGCCTGCCGGCCGAGACCCTGGCCACCGCCGAGCGCTTCGGCGTCGAATTGGCCCGCGGCCTCGATCTGGTCGGGCTCGTCGCGCTGGAAATGTTCGTCACGAGGGACGGGCGGGTGCTGGCCAACGAAATGGCGCCGCGGCCGCACAATTCGGGTCACTGGACGATCGACGCCTGTGCCACCAGCCAGTTCGAGCAGCTGGTCCGCGCCGTCTGCGGCCTGCCGCTGGGCCCGGTCGAGGTGCTAGCGCCGTCGCGCATGGAGAACCTGATCGGCGACGAGGCCGACGGTTGGCAGCGCTATCTCGCGGAGCCGACGGCGCGGCTGCATCTCTACGGCAAGGCGGAGGCCCGCCCCGGCCGCAAGATGGGCCACGTCACCTACGTGCTGCCGGCCGAGCGCCCGGCCGCTTCGGGCCCGTCCAGGACCTGACCTGGCCCTTCAGCTTCTCGAACTTCATCACGTCGTCGATACGGCGGTCGAGGAAGGCCCAGGTGGCTTCGGCGCCGGGCGACCGGTCGTTCAGCCAGTAGAGCAGGGTCGAGGAATAGACCCCGGCCAAGGTGGCGCGCTTGGTGTAGAAATTGAAGTCGGTGCTGGCATCGCCGGCCGCGTACCACATGGCGTCGACCGTCTTGTAGAGCAGCTTCAGCGCCAGCCCGGCATTCAGCGGCAGGGACAGGGTCGACAGCGCCCGGCGGGCCGCCTCGCGCGGACCGACATGGTGTTCCAGCCGGATGCGGACCGCGCGTATGATGCGGTCCCGGATCTTGAGGGCGGAAGCGCCTTCTTTTTCCATGTCCTCGACCGTGCGGCGGTCGGCACGCTCGCTGACATAGGCCAGCGCCTGCAGGGGGCCGCCCGGGAACAGTCGCTCAGCCTCGCCCGCCGGCAGGTCGAGCGCCCGGCCGCTGGCCGCCAGCGCCGCCCGCGTCCAGCCGTCGAAAGCCGCCTCGGCCATGAACGCGTCGGTCAGCCGGTCCCGCAGGCCGGCATCGGGGTCCATTTCCGCTGAATCAGGGGGGATTTGCTCGGTCATCGGTGGAATATAGGCCCCAAACGGGGGGTTCCCAAGGGTATCCGCCTGTGATACCTAGCCGGCCTCTGAATTCGGGCCCCGGACGATCCGCGGGCCAAAGCCGCATTGGAAGGAAGCGATCGAAGTGCAGGTTCTCGTTCGTGAAAACAACGTCGATCAGGCGCTGCGCGTCCTGAAGAAGAAGATGCAGCGCGAGGGCATCTTCCGCGAGATGAAGCTCCGCCGCAACTACGAGAAGCCGTCCGAGCGCCGCGCCCGTGAGCGCGCCGAGGCCATCCGCCGCACGCGTAAGCTGATGCGCAAGCGCATGGAGCGCGAGGGCTACTAGTCCTCCCTTTTCGACACGAGACGACAACCCCCGGCGTCCCCGGGGGTTTTTGTTTGTCAGCCGTTCAACAGCTGCAGGATCACCGCTTCCAGCTCGGCCACATCGGTCACGACGGCATCGGGCGTTTCGGCCGCCGAGCGCGGGCGCTGCCGACGCCAGCGCCCAGATCGGAACTGGATGGTCGCCATGCCAGCGCCCTTGGCGGGTATGATGTCGGCATCGAGGCGGTCGCCGACCAGGATGCATCCGGTGGGCGCCACGGCGAGGTCGTCGACGAAGAACGACGCGATCCCGGCCCGCTCCAGCCGCTCCCAGCGCGGCTCGCGCGCGCCCAGTACCAAGCCTTGGTCCTTGAGGCGTTTCAGCAGGTCCTCGATGCCAGGCCGGAGTTGGAAGGCATCGAGCTGCCCCGTCATCGCCTCGACCCGCCGCATCACGCGCGCCACTGTCGAGGGCTCCCCGCCGCACAGCGTCTCGATCATGGAGAGCACGACATCCGGCGCGAAGGCCGCCACCGCCTGCCCGGACGCCTCTTCGACCATTGCGGGATCGACGCGGATGCCTTCCAGTCCGCAGGCCGCGGCGATGGCGCCGTCGAGCGCCATCTCCCAGGCGAATTCGAGATCGACCGCGCCGCCGATGTCGAAGATGACAGCGCGATAGCGGCTCAGTGCGAGGAGCCCTCGAGCGCCTTCACGATGTTCTCGCACATCACCTTGGCGTCGGCGAAAAGCATCATCGTGTTGTCGCGGAAGAACAGCTCGTTATCGACGCCGGCATAGCCCGAGGCCATGCCGCGCTTCACGAACAGCACGGTCTGCGCTTTCTCGACGTCGAGGATCGGCATGCCGTAGATCGCGCTCTTGGGGTCGGTCTTGGCGGCCGGGTTAGTGACGTCGTTGGCGCCGATCACGAAGGCGACGTCGGTCGAGGCGAAGTCCCGGTTGATGTCGTCGAGCTCGAAGACCTCGTCGTAAGGCACGTTGGCCTCGGCCAGCAGCACGTTCATGTGGCCGGGCATGCGGCCGGCCACCGGATGGATGGCGTAGCGGACCTGCACGCCCTCCTTCTTCAGGAGGTCTGACATCTCGCGCAGCGCGTGCTGGGCCTGGGCCACCGCCATGCCGTAGCCCGGCACGATGATGACGGACTGCGCGTTCTTCATCAGGAAGGCCGCATCCTCGGCCGAGCCGGCCTTGACCGGCTTGTCGTTCTTCGTAGCCGGCCCGCCGGCCGCCGCGCTGTCGGTGCCGAAGCCGCCCAGGATCACGTTGAAGATCGAGCGGTTCATGCCCTTGCACATGATGTAGCTCAGGATCGCGCCCGACGAACCGACCAGCGCGCCGGTCACGATCAGCGCCGTATTGCCCAGGGTGAAGCCGATGCCGGCGGCCGCCCATCCCGAGTAGGAATTGAGCATCGATACCACGACCGGCATGTCGGCGCCGCCGATCGGCAGAATCAGCAGGAAGCCCAGCGCCAGCGACAGCACCACCAGCAGGACGAAGGTCGAGGTGTGGCCGCGCATCGCGAACCAGACCAGCAACACGACCAGTGCGATACCCAGCAGCGCGTTCAGCGGATGCTGGCCCTTGAAGATCAGCGGCGAGCCCGAGACCAGGCCCTGCAGCTTGGCGAAGGCCACGACCGAGCCGGTGAAGGTGATGGCGCCGATGGCGGTGCCCAGTCCCATCTCGATCAGGCTCTGCACCTTGATCTTGCCGGGCACGCCCAGGCCGAAAGCCTCGGGCGAGATGAAGGCCGCCGCCGCCACGAACACCGCCGCGAGGCCGACCAGCGAATGGAAGGCCGCCACGAGCTGCGGCAGGGCCGTCATCTGGATGCGCAATGCCACGAAGGTGCCGATCGCGCCGCCGATCACCAGGCCAGCCACGATCAGCCAGGGCGAGAGGACGCCGGGCGAGAGAACGGTGACGCCGATGGCGACCACCATGCCGACGATGCCGAACAGGTTGCCTTGCCGCGAGGTCGTCGGCGAAGACAGTCCGCGCAACGCCATGATGAAGCAGATGGCGGCGATCAGATAGCCATAGGCGGCCAGTTCCTGGGTGAACATTCCCTGCTGCTCCCGCCTACTTCTTGACCGGCTTCTTCTTGAACATCGACAGCATCCGGTGCGTGACGATGAACCCGCCGAAGATGTTCACCGCGGCCAGCGCCACGGCGATGAAGCCAAACAGCTGCGCGGCGCCCAGCCCCTTGAGGCCCGCTGCCAGCAGCGCGCCGACGATGATGACGGAGGAGACCGCGTTGGTGACGGCCATCAGCGGCGAATGCAGCGCCGGCGTCACCCGCCAGACCACGTAGTAGCCGACGAAGCAGGACAGCGCGAAGATGGTGAGCAGCGCCACGAACGGCATGTGCCCGTCGGGCACCGCGACCGGAGCCGCCGCCGCCGCATCGGTGATCTGCTGCGCCAGGGCCTTGAGCTGGCTGGCGACGTCCTGCGCCTGGGTCGCGAGCTTGGAAGCCTCGCCTGCGATCTTGTCGTCCATGGGCCGCTCCTAAGCCTGGGTCAGCGAGGGATGCACGATCTGACCGTCGCGGGTCACCAGCGTTCCCTTCACGACCTCGTCCTCGAGGTTGATCGTGAGCGCCTTGGTCTCCTTGTCGACCATCGGCGTAATGAAGTTGAGCAGGTTGCGCGAGAACAGCGCCGAGGCGTCGGTCGCCAGTTCGCCGGGAAGATTCGCCGGGCTGACGATCTTCACACCGTATTTCTCGACCACCTTGCCGAACTCCGACAGCGGGCAGTTGCCGCCCTGCTCGACCGCCATGTCGACGATCACCGAGCCGGGCTTCATCGTCCTGACCATCTCCTCGCTGACCAACACCGGCGCCTTGCGGCCGGGGATCAGCGCGGTCGTGATAACGATGTCCTGCAACTTGATGTGGTCGGCGACCAACGCCGCCTGCTTGGCCTGGTATTCCGGGCTCATCTGCTTGGCATAGCCGCCCGCGGTCTCGGCCGCCTTGAACTCATCGTCCTCGACAGCCACGAACTTGGCGCCGAGCGACTGGACCTGCTCCTTGGTGGCCGGGCGCACGTCGGTCGCGGTGACGACGGACCCGAGGCGCCGCGCCGTGGCGATCGCCTGCAGGCCGGCCACGCCCACGCCCATGATGAAGCTTCGCGACGGCGCCAAGGTGCCGCCCGGCGTCATCATCTGCGGGAAGATGCGGCCGTAATTGTTCGCGGCCAGCAGCACGGCCTTGTAGCCGGCGAGGTTGGCCTGAGAAGACAGGATGTCCATCGACTGGGCGCGCGTGATGCGCGGAATCAGCTCCAGGGCGAAGGATGTCACGCCACGCGAGGCGAGGGCCTGCACCAAGTCCCGGTTGGTGAGCGCCCCCAGGGGCGACATCAGCGTCTGGCCGTGGCGGAGCAGCGCGAGCTCGTCGAGCCCCTCCTCCGCCGTCATCGGCCGCTGGATCTTGAAGACGATGTCGCCCGCGGCGAGGGCCGAGGCCGCATCCGGCACGATCGTCGCGCCTGCCTCGGAATAGGCCTCGTCGGTATAGGCGGCGGCCGTTCCCGCGCCCGCCTCGATCGTGACCTCCGCGCCCAGCGCCTTCAGCTTCTTGATCGTCTCGGGAGTGGCGGCCACACGGGTTTCGTGAGGCCTGCGTTCTTTGAGAATAGCGATTTTCATGGGGCGATTTTCATGGAGCGCTTCAGATCCGGTTGAACGCGGCAGGACGCAACGTGCACATCACCTTGCACAGCGATCCGTTCTTTGCCAAGCCGGTTTTTCGCCGCGCGGACGCCTTCCGCTGACCCGCCCCCATGTCCCATGCTACGGCTCAACCATGCCCGACCAACCTCACATCCTGACCGGCTTCCATTTCACAAAGGCGACGCTCGCTTCCTTCAGCGAGCGCTGCCGGATCATCGGGCACATGGATAGTCCGACACCCACCGTCGCCGACATACCGCCCGGCACGGCAGCCACGGTGCAGGCGATCGTCAGCACTGGCAGCGTCGGCATCTCCGACGCGATGATGGCGGCCCTGCCAAGGCTCTCGCTGTTCTGCTGCTACGGCACGGGCTACGAACGCGTCGATCTCGAGGCGGCGCAGCGGCGCAACATCATGGTTACGCACGGCGCTGACGCCAATGCGCCCGACGTGGCCGAACTCGCGGTCGGCATCCTGCTTGCCTCGACGCGCCGTCTGGTGCGCGCCGACAAGATGATCCGCCGCGGCGAGTGGAAGCAGCGCATCCCCAACCGATTCGGTCCGATCGCCGGACTGACCGGCGGCCGAGTCGGCATCCTGGGCCTGGGCGCCATCGGCCTGGAGGTCGCGAGGCGTCTCAAGGGCTTCGACGTCGAGATTGGCTACTGCAACCGCAACAAACGCAGCGACATCGACTTCCAGTATTTCCCGGACGTGATGGCGCTCGCAACGTGGTGTGACTACCTGATCGTCTGCCTGCGCTCTGACTCTTCCAACCGGCACATCATCAACGCCGACGTGCTGAAGACGCTGGGTCCGCGCAGCCATGTGGTCAACATCTCGCGCGGCTGGGCGGTCGACGAGGCGGCACTGGCCCATGCGCTGCGCAACGATATCATCGAGGGCGCGGCGCTCGACGTGTTCGACGAGGAGCCCTACACCGGCACCGAGCTGCTGGAGCTCGACAAGCTGGTGATGACACCCCATTTCGGCGGCGGCACGCAGCACGCCCAGCGCCGCATGACCGACCTCGTCTGCCGCAACCTCGACAATCATTTCGCCGGCCGGCCCGTCGTTTCCCCGGTTCCCGAGTTCCGTGACTGGGCCAACTCGAAGGACGCGCCGAAGCCGCGTTAGGGTCTTTCCGCTTTGAGTTGAACCAAACCCCTCATCCCGAGAAGAGCCGTCATTTGCTGGGGGCGCACCACTCCAGTGGCGCGATCATTGCCCGCAACCAACAAAGACGCGCCACTGGAGTGGCGCGCCCCCAGCGCAGACCTCAGGATGAGGTGGTGCGTGTCGACTTAAAGCGGAAAGACGCTAGTTCGGTGGGTCCTTGCCGATGACGATGCGCGCACCCGTGTATTTCGGCGGCGTGTCGAACCAGACGTCGACATAGGCGCGCAGGGCCGAGGGATAGCGCCGCAGCTCGGTGACGAGGCTGTAGGCGCGCTTCACGTCCTGTGCCTCGAAGCCCCAGGCCTCGATGCCCTGCTCGCGGGCGAGGAAGATCGCGCGGGAGAGATGGAAGCGCTGGGAGACGATGATAAGTCGCGTCTGGCCGAACACGCTCTCCGCCCGCAGGATCGAGTCCAGGGTGCGGAAGCCCGCGAAGTCGCGGTAGATCGCCTCCGCCGGCACGCCGCGCTTGATCAGCCCTTCGCGCATCGCCGTCGGCTCGTCATAGTCGGGGCGGCTGTTGTCTCCGCTCACCAGCAGGTATTTCACCTTGCCGGCCTTGTGGAGCGCGGCGGCGGCATCGAGCCGGTAGACGAAGTAGCGGTTGGGCCCGCCCTCGGGACCGATGGGGGCCGCGCCCAGGACGAGCGCCACCGGCACGTCAGGAAGCCGCGCCGGATCGTCGGTGATGTACGAAGCGGCCAGGGTTTCGAGCCGGCGCTCGGCGAACCACGACAGCAGAGACACGATGAGGGCCATCGCGCCGAGCACGAGCACCGCGTACAACATCAACCGCATGTCATCGCCTTAATCGCACTCCCGTCACCGCCCCGCCGTCATCCGAAGAGAGCCCCGCATGCCCCGCCTCAGCACCGCCGAAGCCACGGTCGAAACCCTGCTGCGGCACGGGCTCGACACGATCTATGCCCTGCCCGGCCTGCATCAGGATCCGCTTTTCGACGCCTTCTATCACGCTTCGGATCGGCTGCGCGTGATCCATCCGCGCCACGAGCAGACGGCGGCCTACATGGCGCTGGGCGCCGCGCTCGCGACCGGCAGGCCGCAGGCCTTCGGGGTGGTGCCCGGTCCCGGCCTGCTCAATGCCGGCGCCGCCCTTCTCACCGCCTACGGCATGAACGCGCCGGTGATCGGCCTGATCGGCCAGATCCCCCAGGCCGACATCGACCGCGGCCACGGCCACCTGCACGAGATCCACGACCAGCTCGGCCTGATGCGCCACATCACCAAATGGGCCGAGCGCATCCGCGGTCCGCAGGAGGCGCCGACCCTCGTCAGCCAGGCGATCTGGCACGCCACGTCGGGCCGGCCGCGCCCGGTGGCGCTGGAATGCGCGCTCGATACATGGGCGAAGCGCAGCGAGGTCGTCATTCCAGACGCGCCCTTGCCGCTGCCACCCGAGACGATCGACGATGAGGCGGTCGAGACGGCGGCGAAGATCCTCGGAAACGCGGAACGGCCGATCATCGTGCTGGGCGGCGGCGCCATGGATGCGAGCGCGGAGATCATCAGGCTCGCCGAGCTGCTCGAGGCGCCTGTCAGTTCCTACCGACGCGGACGCGGGATCATCCCCTCCTCGCACCGGCTCGCCGTCGACATGCCGATCGGCCATCGCCTCTGGAAGGACGCCGATGCCGTCCTCGCGGTCGGGACGCGCTTCTTCATCCAGAACGGCAGTTGGGGCATCGACGACAAGCTCAAGGTGGTGCGGGTCGACATCGATCCCGACGAGCCCGAACGGTTCCGCAAGCCCGACGCAGCCCTGGTCGGCGACGCAGCCCCGCAGCTTCGCGCGCTGATCGCAGCCCTCGCCCGCCACAACCGCAAGCGGGCCTCCCGGGCCGAGGAGTTGGGCGGCCACCGCGCGTGGTTGGCCGAACGCCTGTCGAAGCTGGAGCCGCAGCTCTCCTTCCTCAAGGCGATTCGCAACGCCCTGCCCGAGGACGGCATCTTCGTCGACGAGGTCTCGCAGATGGGTTTTGCGTCGCGCGTCGCCCTGCCCATCGAGAGGCCGCGCACGTTCCTGTCGCCCGGCTATCAGGACAATCTCGGCTGGGGGTTCGGGACGGCGCTGGGTGCCAAGGCGGCGATGCCCGACCGCAAGGTGCTGGCGATCGCCGGCGACGGCGGCTTCATGTACCAGGTGGGAGAGCTCGCGACTGCCGTCCGGCACAATCTCGCGGTCGTGGTGGTGGTGTTCGACAACGGCGCCTTCGGCAACGTGAAGCGCATCCAGCAGGAGCGCTACGGCAACCGCCTGATCGCCTCGGACCTGCAGAACCCGGACTTTGGAAAGCTGGCCGAGTCCTTCGGCATCGCCTCCTTCAAGGCGCTCGATGCAAAGCAGCTCGAGGAAGCCCTGCACAAGGCGTTCGCTTTGAATGCGCCCGCCCTGGTCTGGGTCCCGCACGGCGACGTGCCGAGCCCTTGGGACATGATCATGATGCCAAGAGTGCGCGGTTAGTCGATCGCGTCCGCGGTCTTGTCGAGCGGATAGGCGACGACGTCGCCCGCCACGGGAACGACCTTGGCCGTCGCGCTGGCTACCCTGACGGGAAGGGCGACTGCGCCGCATCCGGACAGGGCCCCTGCCATCGCGATGAGGATGGCGGCGGAAAAGAGCTTTCTGGAGGTAGAAGTGCGCATGCCGAACAAACGCCGGCAGCCGGAACTTAGTTGCCGCTAACGCAACCCGGCGAGGATCGCCCCGAAGTCCGTGCGGCACCTGAAGCCCAGGACGCGCTCCGCTTTTGCGGCGTCGTAGACGCGATCGATCGTGTCGAACATGGTCCAGCCCCTTCGTTCATAGAGCGTGCGATACTCGGGAAACAGCCGGGCGACCACCGAGGGCGCATCGGTGATCAAGCCGCGACAATCGTCGCGCGTGAACGGAGTCGGAGCCGAGACGATGAAGGTGTCGAAGCCGATCTCCCTCGCCTTGGCCAGCGCCACGACATGGGCCTCGGCCGCATCCTCGACGCTGAGGCGGCGGAACAGGAACTCGTTGGCCTTGGTGTTCTCGCCGGACTGCGCGATTGCGTGCGCCATGTCGTCCTCCTCCGGGAAGAACCGTGACGTGCGCAGCACCAGAACCGGCAGCCGATGCAGGTGGTTGAACAGACGGCACAGCTCCTCGGCCGCGAGCTTGGTGACGCCGTAGATGTTGCGCGGCCTGAGCGGCGTCATCGTCTCGTCGATCCAGACCGCTTCCCTGGCCCCGCCCGCCTTACCATCGCGAATCTCCTGCGAGATCATGAGCGAGGTCGTCGAGGTGAACACGAAGCGATCGACGGTCGAGCCCGGCGAGACGGCCTCCTCCAGCAGGTTCAGCGTGCCCTGCACGTTGACGGCGACGAACTCCGAATTGTCGTGGGTCTCGATATGCGGCTTGTGACGCGCAGCGGCATGTACGATGGCGGTGATGCCCTCGTCGCGGATCACGTGATGAACCAGCGCGCGGTCGACGACCGAGCCCACGACGCTCGTCGTCGCGCCCGGTTCCGGATCGAGGCCCACGACCTTGTGTCCGTCGCGCACGAGCCTGGGCACCAGGGTCTGGCCGAGCCAGCCCGACGAACCGGTCACCAGGATGTTCACGCGAGCCCGACTTCCTTCAGGGCCAGGTCCTGGCGCTCCGCCAAAGCGTCGACATCGAAGCCGTCGATCAGGCTCTCGAAAAGCTGGTGCCAGTTGATCGAGGCGCGGAGATGGATGAACACCGAGCCCAGCCCGATCGCGGCGCGATCCATGAACACGAACTCGCGCGGCGGCCGCACGCCGCCCATCTTGCGCAGCTCGCCAAACACGTTCTGCGCCATCTCGCGACCGTAGCCGTCGGCCATGCCTTCGGTGAGGCGCCGCGGACGGTCGTCCATCAGCGGCCCGTAGAGGAACGCGGCCCAGCGGTTGAGGATCGCGATCGTCTCCCTGCTGAGGCCCGTAAAGCCCCAATCCTCGTAAGCCGCGACCGCGCGCGCCTCGTCGTCGGTCATCAGCGCGCGATAGAGTTCGATCGAGCCGCGCACGAAGCGCGGCGGGAAGATGCGGATGCAGCCGAAGTCCATCAGGTTCACCGAACCGTCCGGCCGCACCGAGTAGTTGCCGAGATGCGGATCGCCGTGGATGGCGCCGTAGAAATAGAACGGAACGTACCAGGCGCGGAACATCGCGATGGCCAGTGCGTCGCGCTCCTCCTGCGAGCGGGTCTTCCAGTCGAGCAGCGGCGCGCCATTCAGCCAGTCCATGGTGAGCAACCGTTCGGTCGAGTGGGAGGCGACGACGCCGGGCACATGGACCTGGGCTTCGTCGCGCAGCATGTGGCGGTAGAGGGCGGCATGCTTCGCCTCGCGGCGATAGTCGAGTTCCTCGCGCAGGCGGTTGGTGATCTCGGCATGGATCTCGTCGGTGCGGATCGCCGGATCGACGCGCTGGCCGATCGCGAACACGAGCTTCAGCTGGTTGAGGTCGGCCTCCAGCGCCGAGGACATGTCGGGATATTGCAGCTTCGCGGCCACCTCGCGTCCGTCGAGCAGCGAGGCACGATGCACCTGGCCCAGCGACGCAGCGAACGACGCTTCCTTGTCGAAGCGGGCGAACTTCGCCTGCCAGTCGGGTCCGAGTTCCGAGGCCATGCGGCGACGCACGAAAGCCCAGCCCATGGCCGGCGCATTGGCCTGCAACTGCGCCAGCTCGCGGGCATATTCCGGGGGCAGTGCATCGGGAATAGTGGCGAGCAGCTGCGCCGCCTTCATCAGCGGGCCCTTCAGCCCGCCCAGCGCCGCCTTCAGCTCGCTCGCGTGCTTGTCGCGGTCGAGACCGAAGCCGAGATAGCGCTGTCCCGCGAGCTTGACGGCCAGCCCACCGACCGACGTGCCGACCCGCGCATAGCGCCCCAGCCGGCCGCCCAGGGAATCGCCTTCGTCCGCCATTGCCGCCTACAGCTTCTCGAGTTCATCGATGAAGCCCGAGATCACGTCGAGACCCTTGTCCCAGAAGGCCGGTTCGGAGGCGTCGAGGCCGAACGGCGCCAGCAGCTCCTTGTGCCGCTTCACGCCGCCCGAGCGCAGCATGTCGAGATACTTCTCCTGGAAGCCATCGGGCCTGACCTGATAGGCGGCATAGAGCGAGTTCACCAGGCAGTCGCCGAACGCGTAGGCGTAGACGTAGAACGGCGAGTGGATGAAGTGGCCGATATAGGACCAGTAGTGCCTGTACTCCTCGTCGAAGGTGAAGGCCGGCCCGAGGCTCTCCTTCTGCACCGCCATCCAGATCTCGCCGATCGCGTCGGGCGTCAGCTCGCCCTCGCGGCGAGCCATGTGGATGCGCGATTCGAAATCGTAGAACGCGATCTGGCGCACCACGGTGTTCAGCATGTCCTCGACCTTGCCGGCCAGCATCGCCTTGCGCGTGGCATTGTCCGGCGCGGTCTTGAGCAGCGACTGAAAGGTCAACATCTCGCCGAACACCGAGGCGGTCTCCGCAAGCGTGAGCGGCGTGTCGGCCATCAACGGGCCCTGCTTGGCCGCCAGCACCTGGTGCACGCCATGGCCCAGCTCATGGGCCAAGGTCATCACGTCGCGCACCTTCCCCTGATAGTTTAGCAGGAGATAGGGATGCGCCGACGGCACCGTCGGATGGGCGAAGGCGCCGGGCGACTTGCCCGGCCGCGCCGGTGCGTCGATCCAGCCGGTGCCGAAGAATTTACGCCCGACATCGGCCAGCTCGGGCGAGAAGGCATTGTAGGCATCGAGCACGATCTTCTCGGCCTCGGGCCAGGGGATCGTGCGATCGTCATGCTCGGGCAGCGGCGCGTTGCGGTCCCAGTAGGGCATGGTCTCGACGCCGAACCACTTGGCCTTGAGCTTGTAGTAGCGATGCGAGAGCTTCGGGTAGGCCGCCTTCACCGATGCGGCAAGTGCATCGACGACCTCGTCCTCGACCACGTTGGCCAGGTTACGGAAGGATTGCGGCCGCGCGTACTTGCGCCAGCGATCGTCGATCTCCTTGTCCTTGATCAGCGTGTTGGTGATCAGCGAGAAGATCGCGATGTTGTCTCCCTGGACCTTGCCGAACGACTTAGCGGCTTCCTTGCGCACCGCGGCGTCCTTGTTCGACAGCTTGTCGAGGATCTGCGGCTCGGTCAGCATCTCGTTGCCGAACGGATAGCGCAGCCGCGCGATCGTCTCGTCGAACAGGCGCGACCAAGCGCTGCTGCCGACCACCGACTGGTCGTGCTGAAACTTCTCCAGCTCGTCGGAGAGCTGGTGCGGCCGGAACAGGCGCGCGTCGCGCAGCCACGGACCGTACTTCACAAGTTCGGGCGCCTTCAGCTTCTCCGCGAGGTCGGCGTCCTCAATCTTGTTGATCTCCAGCCGGAAGAACAGGAGCTTCGAGCCGATGTCGTTCAGCTTCTCCGAAATGTCCTGGGCGAAGCGATTTCGCTCCGGGTCCGACTGGTCCTGCGCCGAATAGAGCTGGGCGTAGGAGCCGATCCGCCCCAGCAGGTCGCTCATCGCCTCCAGCCGCACGATCGCACCGCCCAGCGCCTTGCCGTCCAGCCCGACGATTTTGCCCTCGTAGTCCCGGGCGAAGGCCTCCGCCTCGGCAGCGGCGCGCTTCAGGTCGGCGTCGAGATCCGTCCCAGCCGGACTGGAATAGAGGTCGGCCAGATTCCAGGTCGGCAGATCGCCCAGCACAACGTTCATCCACAAACTCCCTACATCGCCCTCGATATGGGGCGCGAACCGCGATGTGGCTAGAGGGCTTGGAGGATCGCGGCCACCCGATCTACCACGCTGCCCGGCTCGAGGAAGACCAGCTCGAAGCCGTGCGCACGATAGGTGCGTTCGTGCACTGTCTCGAAGCGCCTTGCATCCTCCAGCCCGATCCGCCGCGCCGCGGTGGCCTCGATGGAACCCATCAGCCGCACGAAGAAGACTCGGCGCTGGTAGAAACCCGAGCGCTTCAGCTCTTCGATTTCAGTACGCAGCAGGTCGGAGAGCGGATGCCCGAGGAACGTGGCCAGCGCCTCGGTGCAGAAGGCGGACCGGTCGTGGAACTGGACTTCCCTGGTCACCGTCAGGCGCCTCTGCCGCTGCAGCGCCACGATCCGGTCGATGAACCCCGGATCGGTCCACGGCTCGACGACGCCCTTGGCCTGCTCGAGCGCGATGACGTCGGTCGCGGTCTCCTCGACCGTACCGAAGCCTTCCAGCTCAAGCTGCCGCACCACCGCCGTCTTCCCCGCCCCCGGCGCCCCGGTGAGGATGTGCCTGCGCGTATTCATGTGTCTGGTGAAAGCTCCTCAAAGCGCCTCCCCATTCACATGGGGAGGTGTCGGCGTCTTCGCCGACGGAGGGGTCAAGGTGGCGCTGCTTCCTTCGGCGCTCCCGGACATCGCCAAGCGATGTCCTGACGCTCAGGAAGCCGAGCTTCGCTCGGCTCAGAGCCGATTGTATTCCTTGAACCAGTCGACGAAGAGCGGGATACCCTTCTCTACACCGACCTTGGGCGTCCAGCCGAAGTCGCGGGTCGTGGCGTCGATGTCGGCGGCGGTTTCCAGCATGTCGCCGGGCTCGCCGGGCTTGAGCTCTATCACGGCTTTCCGGCCCAGTGCCTTCTCAAACAGCGCGATGACGTCGAGGATCTCCTCGCTGCGCGACCCGCCGAGATTGTAGAGCCGGTGGCCGGCGGTCTCGGGCGGCCGGTCGAGCGCCGCCAGGGTGCCGGTCACGATGTCGTCAATGTAGGTGAAGTCGCGCTTCAGCTTGCCGTGGTGATAGAGCGGGATCGTGCGGCCCTCGTGGATCGCCCGGGCAAAGATGTACGGCGACATGTCGGGCCGGCCCCAGGGCCCGTAGACGGTGAAGTAGCGCAGCCCGGTCGCCCTGAGCCCGTACTGGTGCACGTAGGTCTCGGTCATCAACTCGCCGGACCGCTTGGTGGCGGCGTACAGCGACACCGGATGGTCGACCCGGTCTCCGACGGCGAAGGGAATCTTGTCGTTGCCGCCATAGACCGACGACGATGAGGCATAGACCAGGTGCCGCAGCTGCGGCCCCATGCGGCGCGCCAGTTCCAGCAGGACGAGATGCCCCATCACGTTGGTCTGCACGTAGATATAGGGGTCGATCTTGGAGTGCCGGATGCCTGGCTGGGCCGCCAGGTGGACGATCCGATCGAGATCGCCGTGGCGATCGGCCAGAGCCAGCATGGTCTCGCGGTCCGATATATCGCCCTCGACGAAGGTGAATCCGGCCATCTCGCGCAGCGGCTTGACCCGGGCGAACTTCAGGACCGGGTCGTAGTAGTCGCTGAAATTGTCGATGCCGACGACCGACTCGCCTCGCGCCAGCAGGGCGCGGGCGACGTGGGAGCCGACGAACCCGGCGACACCTGTGACGAGAACGGAAGTCATGGCGCCGGACGCTTACAACATTTCATTCGACCGTGACACCGTGAAACGGCAATGGGGTGACGCCCCGCCGACCCGACCTAAACCGTCGTTTTTCGGGCACCCTCGCCTTCCGCATTGCCCGACGCGTGCAAACGTCGCTACCGTGCCCATATTGAAATGTCAGGGAGGTTACCATGCCCCTCGCGGTGACCCTGGACGACAAGTACGTACTGGAACGTGGACGCGTTTACCTGACCGGGACGCAGGCACTGGTGCGCCTCCCGATGATGCAGCGCCAGCGCGACGTCGCGGCCGGCCTGAACACCGGCGGCTACATTTCCGGCTATCGCGGCTCGCCGCTCGGCGGCTTCGACCAGGCCCTCTGGCAGGCCAAGAAGTTCATCAAGAAGAGCCATATCGAGTTCCAGCCCGGCACCAACGAGGACCTGGCCGCCACCGCCCTGTGGGGCACCCAGCAGATCCACCTCTACCCCGGCGCGCGCTACGACGGCGTGTTCGGCATGTGGTACGGCAAGGGCCCGGGCGTCGACCGCTCCGGCGATGTCTTCAAGCACGCCAACTATGCCGGCACTTCCAAGCACGGCGGCATCGTGGCCCTCGCCGGCGACGACCACATGGCGAAATCCTCGACCGTCGCCCATCAGAGCGAGCCCGCCTTCATGTCGGCCGGCATGCCGGTCATCCACCCGGCCGGCGTCCAGGAGTATCTCGACTGGGGCCTGCACGCCTTCGCGATGTCGCGCTACTCGGGCCTTTGGGTCGCCTTCAAGGTCCTGAGCGAGACGGTCGACAGCTCGGCCTCCGTCTACATCGACCCGCACCGGGTCGAGATCCACACCCCCACCGACTTCGTCCTGCCGCCCGACGGCGTGCACATCCGCTGGCCCGACGACTGGCTGGGCCAGGAGCGCCGCGTCGTCACGGTGAAGCAACCCGCGGCACTGGCCTACTGGCGCGCCAACAAGCTCGACCGGCTGATGCTGGGCCGGCCGGACGCCCGCTTCGGCATCGTCACCGTCGGCAAGTCCTATCTCGACGTGCGCCAGGCGCTGGACGAGCTGGGGATCAGCGACGAGGAGGCCGAGCGGCTCGGCCTCGCCATCTACAAGGTCGGCATGGTCTGGCCGCTCGAGACCGAGGGCGCCACCGCCTTCGCCGCCGGCAAGCGCGAGATCCTGGTCATCGAGGAGAAGCGCAACCTGATCGAGCAGCAGCTCAAGGACGCGCTGTTCAACGCCCCGGCCGACCGCCGCCCGGTCGTGGTCGGCAAGACCGACGAGCGCAGCCAGCCTCTCCTCAAGACCGACGGCGAGCTGACGCCCTTCGAGATCGCCTCGGCCATCGTCGCCCGCTTCGGCCTCGATTCGCTCAGCAGCCGCACCAAGGAACGCTTCGAGGCGCTGAAGCGCCGCGCCGGCCGCCAGATGCGCAATGAGGCCGGCCTCGCCCGCGTCCCCTATTTCTGCTCCGGCTGCCCGCACAACACGTCGACCAAGGTGCCCGACGGCTCGATGGCGATGGCCGGCATCGGCTGCCATACGCTGGCGATCGGCATGGAGCGCAACACCAAGACCTTCACCCACATGGGCGCCGAGGGTGCGCCCTGGGTCGGCGCCAGCCACTTCACCGACATGCCGCACGTCTTCCAGAACCTGGGCGACGGCACCTATTTCCATTCGGGCTATCTCGCGATCCGGCACGCAGTCGCGACCAACACCAACATCACCTACAAGATCCTCTACAACGACGCCGTCGCGATGACCGGCGGCCAGCCGCACGACGGCAACGTCCATCCCTGGACGATCAGCCAGCAGGTCTATGCCGAGGGCGTGCGCCGCATCGCGCTGGTGAGCGACGAGCCCGACAAGTACCCGGTCGGCACCGAATGGGCGCCGCATGTCAGCTTCCATCACCGCGACCAGCTCGACGAGGTCCAGCGGGAGCTGCGCGACTACAAGGGCGTGTCGGTCCTGATCTACGACCAGACCTGCGCCGCCGAGAAGCGCCGCCGCCGCAAGCGCGGCACCTTCCCCGATCCCAACAAGCGCCTCTTCATCAACGAGGCGGTGTGCGAGGGCTGCGGCGACTGTTCCGTGAAGTCGAACTGCCTCTCGGTCGTGCCGGTCGAGACCGAATTTGGCCGGAAGCGCTCGATCGACCAGTCCTCCTGCAACAAGGACTTCTCCTGCCAGAACGGCTTCTGTCCCTCCTTCGTCTCGGTCGAGGGCGGATCGCTCAGGAAGGGCAAGGCGGTCACGGCGAAGAAGGCCGACGCAGCGGCAAAGCCTGCCGAGCCCGAGATGCCCGCCGCGCCGGCCCTACCGTCGGTCGAGGCGCACCCCTATGGCGTCCTCATCACCGGCATCGGCGGCACCGGCGTCGTCACCATCGGCGCCATCATGGGCATGGCGGCC
>JAGNNA010000273.1 GCA_017990895.1 Reyranella sp. | reverse complement strand
ACTACCGCAACCAGGACCGTGTCCACTGGGGAGCGCTGCGCGTCTGGAACAACGACCGCATCGCGCCGCAGTCGGGCTTCCCGCCGCATCCTCACCGCGACATGGAA
Source organism: Reyranella sp. (assembly GCA_017990895.1). Lineage (GTDB taxonomy): Bacteria > Pseudomonadota > Alphaproteobacteria > Reyranellales > Reyranellaceae > Reyranella. Next base: position 6,843 of record JAGNNA010000273.1, on the reverse strand, counting down.
ATCGTGACCTACGTCATCAAGGGCGCGATCACGCACAAGGACCATCTCGGCAACGAGGGGCGGACCGAGGCGGGCCAGATCCAGGTGATGAGCGCGGGCAACGGCATCCAGCACGCCGAGTACAACATGGAGCAGGCCGAGACCGAGCTGTTCCAGATCTGGATCATTCCCAACAAGCAGGGCGTGCCGGCGCGCTGGGAGACCGTGCAATTCCCAGCCGACGCGCGCGACGGCAGGCTGGTGCCGCTGGCCTCGGGACGCGGCGATGACGGGGCGATCCCGCTCTACGCCGACGGCTCGCTGATGGCCGGCACGGTGAAGGCGGGGCAGTCGATCCGCCAGAAGCTGAACGGCAAGCCGACCTATCTCGTCCCCGCCAAGGGGAAGATCGAGGTCCGTGGCAGCGACGGCGAGGTCGTGACGGCGAACGCCCGCGACGGCGTGGCCGTCGTCGACCAGGACGAGATCGAGATCGTGGCGCTCGAGGACGCCGAGATTGTGCTGGTCGAAACGGACCGGCTGAACTGACCTCTCGTCAGATTGACGCTATGGACCGGGCGGGGTTTGATCCCGCCCGGTTTTCGTTTGGGAGGGACGCATGGCCTACAAGGGCTTCGATCTGACAGGCAAGGTGGCGCTGGTGACCGGCGGCAATGGCGGCATTGGCCTCGGTATGGCCGACGCGATGGCCCAGGCGGGCGCTGGCGTCTGCATCTGGGGCACGCGCAAGGAAAAGAACGACGCGGCCGTCGAGCAGTTGAAGAAACATGGCGGCAAAGTCCACGCCCAGATCGTCGATGTCGGCGACGAGAAGCAGGTCGCGGACGCCTTCGCCGAGACGGTGAAGGTGATGGGCCATGTCGACAATTGCGTGGCCAATGCCGGCGTCTCCGGCCGCGGCAAAGGCTCGATCCTCGAGATGGACTATGCCGAGTGGCGGCGCGTCCTGCAGATCAACCTCGACGGCGTTTTCTTCACGTTCCGTGCAGCCGCCAAGCACATGGTCGAGCGCGGCCAGGGCGGTTCGCTGGTGGCGATGGCCAGCACGGCGGCCATCGAAGGTGCCGCGCGCTCCAGCCACTACGGCGCCAGCAAGGGCGGCGTCACGGCAATGGTGCGGGCGCTCGCCGTCGAGCTCGCGCGCTACAAGATCACGGTGAACTCGATCCTGCCGGGCTGGATCGAGACCGAGATGACGGCCAACGCCGTCGCCAACCCGAAGTTCGCGGGCAACGTCCTGCCGCGTATTCCGGCCCGTCGCTGGGGCACCGGTGCGGACTTTGGCCCTCTCGCTGTCTACCTGGCGAGCGGCGCGACCGGCTATACGACGGGGCGCGACTTCGTCATCGATGGCGGCTATACGTTGTTTTAGCCCGTCGGCACCGCAGCATCTGACTTTGAGGAAACATTCATGATCAATCGGTTCGCAGCCAGCCTGGCCGTCCTCGTCGCTTTCGGTGCGCTGCCGGCGCTCGCGCAGCAGCAGCCCAAGCCGGCTGCCGCGGCGGCGACCCCCAAGGCCGACGACGACCGCTATGTCGGCTACTACTATCCGAAGCCGACCGCGATCGAGACCTACACCTCACCGATGCAGACGATTGCCGGCGCCGAGCGTGCCCAGCGCGTGCAGTTCGCCACGGTCGTCTCGCAGGGCACGATCCAGTCGGCCTATCGCGTTCCCTACGCGGTCTTCGTGAAGGGCGAGAAGGCGGACAAGATGATCATCGTCGGCCTTCAGCCGGGCGAGATGAGCACGATCTTTCGCGCCCGAGCGATCCTCGCGAACATGACCACCATGTCGCGCCTGTCGCCGTTCTTCCAGGAGCGCACGATCGCGGAGGACGCGAACTTCTTCGACCTGCTGAAGCTGCTCGGCTTCCAACAGATCACGATCAGCGACGGCGACAAGTTCACCCACCAGGTGAACATCAAGTAGGGCTGAGCGAAGCTCAGCGCCAGGAGCGTCAGGACATTGCCTTTGGCAATGTCCGGGAGCGCCGAAGGAAGAGCGGTCAAACTCAGATTGCAGCCATACCCCCGTCGATCACCAGTTCCGCACCGGTCATGAAGCGGGACTCATCGGAAATCAGGTAGAGCACGCCGTAGGCAATGTCCTCCGGCGTGCCGAAATGGCCGATCGGCACGCGCTGCCGCGTGCGTTCGCGCGCCTTCTCGCTGGGCAGGATATGCTCACCCATCGGCGTCATGATGATGCCGGGATGGACCGAGTTGCAGCGCACCTTGTAGCCCTTGCGGGCGCAGTCCATCGCCACCGTCTTTGTGAACTGCCGCACCGCGCCCTTGCTGGCGCCATAGGCCGAGAGGTCGGGCGTGCCGAGGAAGGCCGCCAGCGACGACATGTTGACGATCGAGCCGCCGCCCGAGGAGCGTAGCGCCGGCACGCCGTACTTGCAGCCGAGGAACACGCCCTCGACGTTGATCGACAGGATGCGGCGCCACTGGTCGAGACTCTCGCCCTCGAAGGAAGAGGGAAACGGCCCGGCGATGCCGGCATTGTTCAAGAGCCCGTTCAACCGGCCCTCGCGCACCATGATGTTGTCGATGATGCGCTGCCAGTCGGCTTCCTTCGCCGTATCCTGCTCCTCGAAGCGGGCATTGCCGCCGATCTGCTGAACCGTCTCCAGGCCGCCGGCGCGATTGACGTCGGTCACGATCACCGTCGCGCCTTCGGCCGCCAGCAGCTTCGCCGAAGCGCGGCCAATGCCCGATCCCGCGCCCGTCACCAGCACGACCTTGTCTGCAACGCGGCTCATGTGATCCCTCCCCGAACTTTCTTGTCGCAAGGCTAGAAGCGGCGCAGGCTCGCGACAAGCAAGGAGGAAGACATGGCCCGCACGCTGGAATTCTACTTCGACTATGGCAGCCCCTACAGCTACCTGGCCGATACGCAGGTCGAGGCGATCGCGCAGCGCGCGGGGGCCACCCTCGTGCGCAAGCCGATGCTGCTGGGCGGCGTGTTCAAGGCGACCGGCAACCATTCGCCGGCCGAGCTGCCGCAGAAATCCGCGTGGAGCGGCTTCGACATGCCGATGTGGGCGCGCCACTACGGCGTGCCATTCCAGCGCAATCCGTTCTTCCCGGTCAACACGCTGGCGCTGATGCGCGGCGCCGCGGCGGCGCAGATCGATGGATCGTTTGAGCGCTATCACCCGGCAGTCTTCAAGGCGATGTGGGTCGAGGGCCGCAACCTCAACGACATGAAGGAGGTGGCCGCCGTACTGAGTTCTGCCGGCCTCGATGCCGGGAAGTTCGGCGCCCGCATCCAGGACCAGGACGTGAAGGACCGGCTCAAGGCGACCACCGAGGAGGCGGTGGCGCGAGGCGTGTTCGGTGCGCCGACCTGCTTCGTGGACAAGATGATGTTCTTCGGCAACGATCGCCTCCCCTTCGTCGAAATGGCCCTCAAGGAAGAACTCAAATAAAGAAGTTCGGTGTCCTCATTGCCGCCGGTATGCTGTTCGCCGCCGCGCCGTCCTTCGCGCAGACGGTCGGAACCTGCCCGCGGGGCGGCGGCAGCAACCAGCCGCAGCCGGTCCGCGTCCTGTTTGCCCTCAACAGCTCGGTGGTGCCGCCGGCCGAGAAGCCGATGATCGCCCAAGCGCTGAAGACCGCAAAGGACCGACAGGTCTCCGCCATCTGCCTCATCGGCCACACCGACAAGCTGGGCGACAAGGCCTATAATGAAAAACTCGCACGGGCACGCGCCCAGGCCGTCGCCGCCGAAATGATCCGCGACGGCTACCCGGCGAAGAACATTACCATCGTCGCCGACCCCGAAGCCTTCGGGAACATGAGCCTCGGCAAGGAGAATGCCTCGGAAATCGACCGCAAGGTGACGATCTTCTACGCGCGGTAAATCATTGGAGGGCGCCACTGGAGTGGCGCGCTCCGTTGACGGGTTACGACGCGGAAGTCATTTCGATCGCGACCTTGCCGACGACCTTGCGGTCCATCAGGACGCGGAAGGCGTCGGCAGCCTGTTCCATCGGGAAGCGGTGCGAGACGTACGGGCGCATGACTCCCAGGGCCGCGAGCCGCGGCAGTTCCTCGACATAGTCGCGGCCGAGTTCGGGTGACACGCGCCGGATCGTCTCGCCGGCGCGCACGCCCAGCACCGACAGTCCCTTGATCAGGACGTGGTTGGACATGAGCTTGCTCGGGGCACCCGAGGTGAAGCCCACCACCAGCAGCCGCGCGCCATAGGCGGCGGCCCGCACCGACTTCTCCAGCACCTCTCCGCCGACCGGATCGTAGATCACGTCGGCACCCTTGCCGTCCGTCATCTCCTTCGCGGCGGCGACGAAGTCCCCGGTACGGTAGTTCACGACCTCGTCGGCGCCGCCCTGACGCACGATCGCGAGACGGGCGTCGTCGCTGCCGGTCGCGATCACACGCGCGCCGAGATGCTTGCCCAATTGCACGGCCGCGAAGCCGACGCCGCCGGATGCGCCATGAACCAGCAGCGTCTCGCCCTTCTTCAGGGCTGCGCGGTGGACCAGCGAATGGAAGGCCGTCTGCGCGGCAACGCGAAAGCCCGAACCCTCGGCGAACGACCAGTCGTCCGGCAGGCGCATGAGCTGGCCGCTCGCCTTCAGCTTCACGTATTCGGCGAAGGCGCCGGGACGGATGCCGAAGATCACGCGATCACCCGGCTTCCAGTTCGTCACGTCCGCGCCGACGGCGTCGATCGTTCCCGCCCCTTCCATGCCCGGCACGAAAGGCAGTTCGGGCTTGTGCTGGTAGCCGCCAGCCACCATCAGCACGTCCGGAAAATTGACCGATGCGGCGCCGACCCGGACGACGATCTCGCCCGCCCCGGCTTCGGGGATCGGGCGTTCGTCGATATGGAGAACGGACGGATCGCCCAGGCGATCGCAGACGATGGCTCGCATGCGAGGCGCCCGCATCGGGCTAGTCGAGCTCGAAGGCGTTCTTGTAGTCGAGCTTCAGCGCAGGATCCTGGTCTTCCTTGCGCAGCAGGCAGTTGCCGACCACCAGCACCTCGATCTCGCTGCCCATGAAGCAGCGCCACGCATCCTCCGGCGTGCAGACGATCGGCTCGCCGCGCACGTTGAACGAGGTGTTCACGATCACCGAACTGCCCGTCTTTGCCTTGAAGGCCGAGATCAGGTCGTAGAACGGCTTGTTGGTCTCTTCGTGGACCGTCTGGATGCGGCCGGAATAGTCGACATGCGTGACCGCCGGAATGTCGGAGCGCGGCACATTCAGCTTCTCGATGCCGAACAGCTTTTCTTCCTCGGCGGTCATCTTGCGGCGGCGCGCCTCGACGACTGGGGCGACCATCAGCATGTAGGGGCTGTCGGTGTGGAATTCGAAATACTTGTCGACGTCCTCACGCAGCACCGCCGGAGCGAAGGGACGGAACGACTCGCGGTACTTGACCTTGAGGTTCAGCGTCTTCTGCATCGAAGGCGAGCGCGCATCGCCCAGGATCGAACGGGCGCCGAGAGAGCGCGGGCCGAACTCCATGCGGCCCTGCATCCAGCCGACGGCCTTGTCGTCTGCCAGCGCCTGCGCAGTCTGGTCGATCATCTCCTCACGTGTGAGGCGCGAGAATTTGGCGCCGACGGCCGTGAGGCGCTCGGCGATCTCGTCGTCGGTGAAGTCCGGGCCGAGATAGGAGCCGGCCATACCGTCCATGTGGCCGTTCAGCTTGCGCGGCTGGCCGAGGAAGCCGTGGTAGGCGGCGTAGGCCGCGCCGACCGCGCCGCCGGCATCGCCGGCCGCCGGCTGCACCCAGATCCCGTCGAAGATGTTCTCGCGCAGCAGCTTGCCGTTGGCGACGCAGTTCAGCGCCACGCCGCCCGCGAGGCAGATGTTCTTGACGCCGGTTTCCCTCTTCACCGACCGGCCGAGGCGAATCACGATCTCCTCGGTCACGGCCTGGATGGACGCGGCGAGGTCCATGTGATGCTGGGTCAGCATCTCCTCGGGATTGCGCCGCGCCCCACCGAACAGCGCGCCGAACTTGTCGTTCGTCATGCGCAGGCCGGTGCAATAGTCGAAATAGCTCTGGTCGAGGCGGAAGGTGCCGTCTTCCTTGAGGTCGACGATCTTGTCGAGGATCAGGTTCTTGAACTTGGGCTCGCCATAGGGCGCGAGGCCCATGACCTTGTACTCGCCCGAGTTGACCTTGAAGCCGGTGTAGTAGGTGAAGGCCGAGTAGAGCAGGCCGATCGAGTGCGGGAAGTGGATCTCGCGCAGCATCTCGAGTTTGTTGCCGCTTCCCATCGCGAGTGACGTCGTCGCCCATTCGCCGACGCCGTCCATGCAGAGCACGGCAGCCTCCTCATAGGGAGACGGGAAGAAGGCCGAGGCGGCGTGGCTCTGGTGATGCTCGCCGAACAGCAGGCGCTTCTGCCAGTCGAAGTCGGGCTCCCACTTCTTCATCTCGTCGCGCAGCAGCGTCTTCTGGAACAGCTTCTCCTTCAGCCACAGCGGCATGGCCATGCGGAAGGAATTGAAGCCGCGCGGGGCGTAGGCGAGGTAGGTCTCGAGCAAGCGCTCGAACTTCAGGAACGGCTTGTCGTAGAAGGCGACATAGTCGACGTCCTGAAGCTTGATCCCGGCGCGGTCCAGACAGAACTGGACCGCGTTTTGCGGGAAGCCCGCATCGTGCTTCTTGCGGGTGAAGCGCTCTTCCTGCGCCGCGCTCACCAGGTGGCCGTCCTCGATCAGCGCGGCCGCGCTGTCGTGATAGAAGGCCGAGATGCCGAGCACCCGCATGGAACGTCCTACCCTTTAGAAGAGCGTGTAGATGAACGGCGCGATCGCCGAACCCTTGGTGAGCACGATCAGGCG
>JAGNNA010000272.1 GCA_017990895.1 Reyranella sp. | reverse complement strand
GCACGACGCACCCACGACGCAATCTACAGCGCTATCGCCGCCCTATTGCCTACCGTCCAGCCCGCAGAGTGCGCCAACTATTTCGCAAAAGCAGGATGCGCTCGAACCTAGAGTCATCCCGCTCTAGATCGTTCGTGACGCCGATGTACATGGCGTTTCCAGAGCCGCTGACCAGAATGTAGATTCAGTACGAACGCGCGCCCATCGCAAAGATCCGGGCTTGGTCGCTCGGTGAGGTCCTTCGCTTGCGCTCAGGACGACATGAATTACTGCACCACGATGTTCGGCGCCTTGCGGGCGCCGCGCTGGTTCGCGGAGAGTTGCTTCCAGACCCGGCCGGCGACGTTCTTGTAGACCTGCGCGTGGGGGCTGTCGGGCTTCGAGACGACGATGGGATGGCCGCTGTCCGACGTCGTGCGGATGTCGAGATGGAGCGGGACCTCGCCCAGGAAGGGCACGCCGAGCTTTTCGGCTTCCTCGCGGGCGCCGCCATGGCCGAAGATTTCCGAGCGCTCGCCGCAGTGGGGGCACAGGAAGTAGCTCATGTTCTCGACGATGCCGAGCACCGGCACCGCGACCTTGCGGAACATGTTGAGGCCCTTGCGCGCGTCGACCAGGGCGATGTCCTGCGGCGTCGAGACGATGACGGCGCCGGCGAGCGCCACGCGCTGGGCCAAGGTGAGCTGGGCATCGCCGGTGCCCGGCGGCATGTCGACGACCAGCACGTCGAGGTCGCCCCACTGTACGTCGCGCAGCATCTGCTCGAGCGCGCTCGACACCATGGGGCCCCGCCAGATCATCGGCGTGTCCTCGTTCACGATGTAGCCGATCGACATGGTCTTCAGCCCGTACTTCTCGATCGGCTTCAGCATCTTGCCGTCGGCCGATTCGGGCTTCTCCGTCACGCCCAGCATGCGCGGCATCGAGGGGCCATAGATGTCGGCATCGAGCAGCCCCGTCGCGAGGCCGTTGGCGGCAAGGCCGAGTGCCAGGTTGACGGCGGTGGTCGACTTGCCGACGCCGCCCTTGCCGGACGCCACAGCGATGATGTGCTTCACGCCCGGCACGTCGATCTGGCCGCCGCCGCCGGTCTTCTTGGCCGCGGGGCCGTGGCTGTGCCCGTGATGGCCGCCCGGTGCCGGTGCTGGAGGAGGTGGCGCGGCGCGTTCCGCCGTCATGACGGCGGTGGCAGACAGGACGCCGGGCATCGCCCGGATCGCCTGCTCGCAAGCCTGGCGCAGCGGTTCGAGCGCGGTGCCCCGCGCCGGGTCGACCTCGAGGGTGACGGCGACATGGCCGGCTCGCGTCGCGACGCCGCTCACCATGCCGAGCGCGGCGACGCTGCGACCCGTCACCGGATCGATCACGGTATCGAGAACCTTGCGGATGGCCGATTCGCTGATTTCCGCCATGTCCTGCTGCTTCCGCTGCGGCGCATTTTCGCGTGCGCCGCTTGATTGAAGGTGTGCCTGTGGTCACATATATGCAGCGCGTCTGGAAATCAAAAGCGACAACGCGCCTTGGCGCGGCAAGAAGCGGCAGCAGGGGCCCTTGAGGTGAAAATGGCGTGGAATAACAATGGCGGCGGCGGCCCCTGGGGCGGCGGCGGTGGAAGCGGCGGCTCCGGCGGTGGCGGTGGTCCCTGGGGCGGCGGCGGTAACGGCAATCGGGGCGGCGGTGGCGGCGGTGGCGGTGGCGGGCCCTTCGGCTCGCGGCGCCCGCCCGACATGGAAGACGTGATTCGCAAAGGCCAGGAGCGGCTCAAGAACCTCATCCCCGGCGGTTTCGGCTCCTACAAGGGCATAGCCCTCGTGGTGCTCGGCGCTCTGGTCATCTGGCTCGCGACCGGCTTCTTTCGCGTGCAGCCCAACCAGCAGGCCATCCAGCTCGTCTTCGGCAAGCCTTACGGCAAGCCCGTCGAGCCCGGCCTGCATTACAATCTGCCGGCCCCGATCGGCAACGTCGTGGTTGTGAACGTGCAGGACCAGCGCCGCACCGTCATCGGCTCGCGCGGCGCCCAGGCGTCGACACCCTACACCCGCGGTCCGCGCCCGACGTCGACGGAAAACCTGATGCTGACCGGCGACGAAAACATCGTCGACATCGAATTCGCGGTGCTCTGGCAGATCAAGGACGTCTACAAGTACGCATTCGACGTGCGCAATCCCGAGGAAAACGTTCGCGCCGGCGCAGAAGCCGCCATGCGCGAGGTCATCGGCAAGTCGAACCTGCAATACGCCCAGACCGAGGGCCGCAGCCGGATCGAGCAGGACACCAAGGACCTGCTGCAGGGCATTCTCGACGAGTACGGGCTCGGCGTCCGCATTTCGCAGATCCAGCTCCTGCGCGTCGACCCGCCCCAGGAAGTCATCGCGGCGTTCCGCGACGTCCAGGCCGCGCGCGCCGACAAGGAAAAGCTGATCAACGAGGGCAACACCTATCGCAACCAGCAGCTGCCGCGGGCGAAGGGTGAGGCGGAATCGATCATCCAGCGCTCCGAAGCCTACAAGGCGGAGACGGTGGCACGGGCGAGCGGTGACGCACAGCGCTTCGACCAGGTCTACGAACAGTGGGCCAAGGCCAAGGACGTCACGACCGAGCGTCTCTACCTCGACATGATGGAAGAGGTTCTGCGTAACGTGAACAAGGTCTTGGTCGACAAGGGAACGACCAACAACGGCGGCGTGCTGCCCTATCTGCCGCTGCCCGAGCTGCGCTCGGGCCAGACTCCAGGTGCCGGGCCGCAGCCGCCGCGCGCACCCCAGCCGCTGCCGGGAGCCACGCGATGAGCAACCGTTCGATCATCGCGCTGATCGCCCTTGCGATCGTGGGGTTCCTCGTGAGCCAGACCTTCTACACGGTCGATCCGACCAAGCAGGTCCTGGTCCGTCAGTTCGGCGCCATCGTCGGCGAGCCCAAGACGGCGCCGGGCCTCTATGCCAAGATTCCGCTGATCCAGGACATCCAGCGGATCGACCGCCGGCTGCTCGACTACGAAGCCGAGGAGTTCGAGATCATCGCCGGCGACCAGAAGCGCCTCGTGGTGGACGCCTATGCCCGATACAAGATCGTCGCGGCCAAGCTCTACGCACAGACCGTGCCGGGAGGCGAGACGACCCTGCGCGGGCTCCTCGACTCGCTGATCAACTCCGAGATCCGCGGCGTCCTGTCGTCGGTGCCGCTGCATGCGGTGCTGACCGACCAGCGCGCCAACCTCATGGACGACATCACCCGTCGGGTGAACGCCAAGACCATGGAGCTGGGCGTCCAGACGGTCGACGTGCGCCTCAAGCGCGCCGACCTGCCGCAGGCCAACTCCCAGTCGGTCTACAACCGCATGAAGACCGACCGCGAGCGTGAGGCCGGCCAGCTTCGCGCCGAGGGCGACGAGGAGAACGCCCGCATCAAGGCGACGGCCGACCGCGAAGTCGCGGTCATCAAGGCCGATGCCGGGTTGAAGGGCCAGATCCTGCGAGGCGAGGGCGACGCGGCGGCGACGGAGATCTACGCCAAGGCCTTCAGCAAGGACACGGCCTTCTACGCCTTCTATCGGCGGATGGAGGCCTACAAGCAGGCGTTTGGTTCGGGCGGCTCAACCATGCTTCTGAGCCCGGACAACGACTTCTTCCGCTACTTCAACGACCCGTCGGGTGTCCCGGCGCCGAAGCCGTAGGAAGCGGCAAAGATCGTACCGAACCGGCGGCTGTGGCACTCCTGCCACGCCGCCGGATTCTTTTTGGGCGCACGCCAAAAACGCAGTAAATCCGGGGTCGATAACGACCTCTTTATTTGCGCCACAATCGGCCCGCAGTTAGACAGGAATCCTAACGCGCGGCGCCGGCCGTATCGACCGTTTGGCCCTGAGCGCCGTTGGAGGTCGGTTGTGATTCTAGCTGATTTGCCAGGCTATTTCAGAGGGGCCGCGTTCGCGGCAGTCGCGTCGCTCGGCCTCATGGCCGCGGAGCCCGCCTGGGCTCGTCAGCCGACGGAGAGTTTTTCCGAGCTGGTCGACAAGCTGATGCCGACCGTCGTCAACATCACCACCACCCAGAACGTCCCGCAGCAGGGGCCGCGTCTTCGCGACATGCCGCAGCTTCCGCCCGGCTCGCCGTTCGAGGAACTCTTCAAGGACTTCTTCGACAAGCGCGGCGGCGAGGAGCAGCAGAAGCGCCGCGGCACGTCGCTGGGCTCCGGCTTCGTGATCGACGGTGACGGCTACATCGTCACCAACAACCATGTGATCCAGGGCGCCGAGGACATCACGGTCATTTTCCGCGACGACACCCAGCTCAAGGCCAAGCTGATCGGCTCCGACAGCCGCATCGACCTCGCCCTGCTCAAGGTGGAACCGCCCAACAAGAAGCCGCTGCCGGCGGTGAAGTGGGGCGATTCGGACAAGTCGCGGGTCGGCGACTGGGTGATCGCCATCGGCAATCCCTTCGGCATGGGCCATTCGGTGACGGCCGGCATCATCTCGGCGCGCGGTCGCTCCCTGAACGACTCGCTCGACGACTACCTGCAGACCGACGCCGCCATCAACAAGGGCAACTCGGGCGGTCCGCTGTTCAACACTGACGGCGAGGTGATCGGCGTCAACACGGCGATCTATTCGCCTTCCGGCACCAATGCCGGTCTCGCTTTCTCGATCCCGTCGAATCTCGTGAAGCAGGTCGCCGACCAGCTGCGCGAGTTCGGCAAGGTCAAGCGCGGCTGGATTGGCGTCAGCTACCAGAGCGTCACCGACGACATTGCCGACTCCTTCGGTCTCGATCGGGCCCGTGGTGTGCTGGTGGCCAATGTCACGGCCGATGGACCCGCCTCCAAGGCCGGCCTGAAGCGCAACGACATCATCCTCTCCTTCGCCGGGCAGGACGTGCTCGACCTGCGCCGCTTCCCGAAGGTGGTCGCCAACGCCCGGGTGGGCAGCACCGTCGACGTGGTCGTCTGGCGCGGCGGCAAGGAAGTGCCCCTGAAGCTCCGGGTCGGTGAGCAGGAAGAAGCGGAGAAGCAGAACACCTCGGCGCCGGGACCGAAAAAGCCGGCCGAACCCGACCAGCCGGTGACCTCGACCATCGAGCAGCTCGGCCTCACCTTGCAGAAGGTGACCGACCAGCTGCGCGAACGCTATGGCCTGTCGGACCAGGTGAAGGGCGTGATCGTCACCAAGGTGGCGCCTAACAGCCCGGCGGCCGAGAAGCAGCTGCAGGCCGGCGACGTCATCCTCGAGGTCGACCAGAAGCCGGTGACGACGCCGCAGGAAGTGACCGACCTCGTGACCAAGCTGCAGCAGCAGAAGAAGCGCTCCGTGCTCCTCTTCGTGGAACGCCAGGGCGATCCCCGCTTCGCCGCTCTCCGGCTGCAGAAGTAGCCCGAGCCCAGAGAAAGAAAAGGCCGCGCACTGCGCGGCCTTTTTTGTTTCTCCGTCGTCTTGAGCGAAGCGAAAGACCTCGCCGAATGACCAGATGACGCCCTGCGTAGCTGGCGGGAGGTCCTTCGCTGGCGCTCAGGACGACAAATAGCCTAACCGACCTTCACGACCAGCTTGCCGAAGTTCTCGCCCTTCAGCAGGCCGATGAAAGCCCCGGGCGCATTCGCAAGTCCGTCGATCACCGTCTCGCGGCTCTTGAGCTTGCCCGACGCCACCAGCCCGCCGACCTCGTTCACGAAGTCGCCCATCAGGGCCACGTGGTCGGAGACGATGAAACCCTGCAGGGTGAGACGGCGCTGGACGATGGTGAACATCTTCTCCGGGCCCGCGATCGGCGTCGCGTCCTGGTACTCGGAAATCGCGCCGCAGAAAGCAACGCGACCGAAATTGTTCAGGCGCGCGAACACGGCGTGGAAGATCTTGCCGCCGACATTCTCGAAGTCGGCGTCGATGCCCTGCGGGCAGAGCTTGTCGAGCACCGCGCCCACGTCGCTCTCGGTCTTGTGGTTGAAGCAGGCATCGTAGCCCGCCTCGCGCACCGCCCACTGGCACTTCTGTTCGTCGCCGGCGCAGCCCACGACATGTGCGCCCGCGAGCTTGGCGAGTTGGCCGGCCACCTGGCCGACGGCGCCGGTCGCAGCCGACACGAACACCGTCTCGCCCGCCTTGGGCTTGCAGATGTGCTTGATGCCGTACCAGGCGGTGAAGCTCGGCATGCCGAGCACCCCGAGATAGGCCGAGAGCGGCAGGCCGGCCGGGTCGATCTTGCGCAGGCCCTTGCCGTCATGGACCGTGTGCGTCGCCCAGTTCAGCATGCCCATCACGATGTCGCCCTTGGCGAAGCGCGGGTTCTTCGACTCGACGACCTCGCCGACCGAGCCGCCGGTCAGCGGTTTGTCGAGCTCGAACGGCGGCGTGTACGAGCGCAGCTCGGTCATGCGCGGCCGCATGTACGGGTCGAGCGACAGGAAGCGCTGGGCGATCAGGATCTGGCCCTCGGCGAGGGCGGGGAGCGAAACGGTCTCGGCGCGGAAGCAGTCGGCGGTGACGTCGCCCTCGGGGCGCTTGGCGAGGACGATCTGCTGGATGTCGGTCATGGGTCTTTCCTCTCTTCGAAGTCGTTGCGGCGATAGCCCTGCAGGTAGAGCAGCGCGGTGAGATCGCCATGGTCGATGCGGGCCGGCACCTGCGCCGCCACCGCCGGCTTGGCGTGGAAGGCGACGCCGAGGCCGGCGGCCTTCAGCATCGGAAGGTCGTTAGCGCCGTCGCCGACGCTCACGGCATCGGCGGCGGCGATCCCGCGCTCGCCGGCCAGGCGCTGCAGGGTGCTGAGCTTCGCTTCCTTGCCGAGGATCGGGTACGCCACGGTCCCGGCCAGGGAGGCGCCGTCATGCTCCAGCACGTTGGCGGCATCGAGGTCGAAGCCCAGCGCCCGGCGCACCATCGCGGTGAAGTAGGTGAAGCCGCCCGACACCAGCGCGCAGTAGGCGCCATGCTTCTGCATGGTCGCCACCAGCGTGGCGCCGCCTGGCATGTAGCGGATGCGGGTCGCGGCCTCGTCGAGCCGGCCGACGGGCAGGCCCTTCAGTAGCC